>NZ_JABDRI010000065.1 GCF_013041805.1 Lutibacter sp. | reverse complement strand
GAATCTACTAGTTCTGAAGGCAGATAATGCATTTTTACAATTGCTTGTGAAGTTGAACCATTATCAGATCGTGCTACATTATAAAAACGTTGTACTTTTCCTTCAGGAGACCAAGATGCCCAAGTTGGAACTGCTCCAATAGTTGTTTTTATACTTAACCAGGTAGGTTTTAAATTGGAATCAACAAAAGTAACATTAGTATGAGCACTACCAAAACTATACACTTTATTTGAATTAAACGTATGCTCTCGCCTTACAATACCCGTTACTTCTCCTTCACCAATAATAGTTGCATTTTCTCCTAGTGTTAATGTGTTACTTCCCATATCAAGCAAACCTGCTGTGCTAGATGGATTTGGGCTCTGTAAATCAATAATTCCATTAATCGTACAACTACAACAAGCATTTATTCCAGCGCCATTAATTGTTAAATTATTAAGACTTGCACTAAATATATTATCTGGACACGTAATTGCAGTGGTATTCATTAATACCAACGTAGCTAAAGCATCACTTGGATCAATGTTTCCAGTTACTCTAGTTGGTGAATTTCCTGAAATAGTAAACGAATTTGGTCCAATTGTTAAAGTCCCCGAAGTTAAAGTTAGTGTTCCAGCTACACTAACATCTCCACCTAGGCTAATTCCATTTGCACGATCAAGTATTAAATTATTCAATTCAACACTTGGTAGCACTGTACTAGCAACACTTCCTCCAACAATTAAGTCACTGGTACTACCACCAGTTAATGTACCTAGTATAGTTGAAATAGAACCATTAATAATTAACGTATTTTCACCAATACTAAATTCACCATCTGTAAGTGTTAATGCTGTTGGTATAATCAAATCTCCATTTTGGGCTAACCCAAGCTCGTTGTTAAGAGTTAAAGCATTGATTGTATTGCTTACAAAAACGCCGCTTGGTATACTTTGACTACCATCTCCTTCAAACACAACTTCTGATGAAATTGATGTGGCATCTATCTGGTTGGCAGTCGCAGAAAGTATACTTCCTTTAATGGTAAGCTGCTTTCCATTTACAACTAACTTTTTATCACTTATATTCGTAATTTCATGCAATGTTCTATTTTGGTCTAAATAACAATCATTTATTGGATTTGCAGCAAACGAAATATCTGCTCCGTCTAAAGGTACAACACCATCTGCCCAGTTTGTTGCAGTTCCAAAATCTGTGCTGGTAGTTCCTTGCCATACAAAATTAACCGACGATTCCAACGCACCCATTTTAGGTGGGTCACCACGAGTAATATCCTCATAATCAGTTGTAACATCTGTAATAGAGACACCAGGCAATGAAGCAGCTGTAATATAATCCAACGCATCAGTTCCTCCAGCTAAAGTAAATCCAGGGTCAATATTTAAACTATTGATATCTTGTGACGTTGCGGTTTGCCAGTCGGTAAAAGTTGCTTTATCCGTACTGCCCGTCTGACCTAACTGCGAAGGACTACCAGAAATAAAATAGTCATTATAATCAATGGTTAAGTTAGTTATTCCACTAACACGTACAGCATAATGCTTACCCGTTGTACCTCCCGTTCGTGCATTAAAGAGAATATTGTTTCTGAAATCACGACCATTATTGTTCGTAGCACTGTAAAGTGCATAAGTTGAAGCAGTTGTTCCACTGGCTGCTCCTCCTATATAAACTGAATTGAACCATACGCTGTTATCATTTCCTGTGTTCCCATTTTCATAGAGTCCGTTAATAGTTAGCCCTGATGAAATTCCTTCTCCTACGTTGATAATGTTGTTAGCGACAGTAGTTTTACCAGCATAAAATTTTATTCCGGTTAACGTTGCTTTCGTTGTTGAAGCATTCAAACTATGAATAAAATTATTTGTGATAGTATTTGTACCATTAGTACCACCAAAATAGAATATTCCCATAACGCTCACCCCTTGATCATTCCTTGTATAAGTACTGGTTAAATCATACACTGCATTCCCAATAATGTTTTGGTTCCCTAATGTACTTTGTTGTGCTATTCCAATAACAGCTGCACTTCCAACGTTGCCGCTACTAGGACTGGTACTGGTTAAATTCCTAATAGTATTATCTTGAATTGTATTTATTCCATTGTTCGTATATATTCCTACAACCTGGCCACTACTCGACCAAGAGTAGTCGTAGGCATTGAACAAATTAGCCACTGTATTAGAATTAATAACTGTAGTACCGCTAGAACTACTAATGATTCCGTAAACATTTTGAGCCGAGCCCGAAGTACTTGAGGTGATGGCCTGGATACTATTTGAAGTAGTTAAACTTCCTATTTGATTGTGTGAAACATCTAAACTCCCGCTTGTACCACCTACCTTGTAGATTCCATAAAATGAATGTGTATACGAATTAGCAGATTGTGTGGTTACAGAACCAATTATATTATTTGAAATATTTACTGTGCCCGAACTATTTACATAAATACCATACGATACAGCAGCTATATCAGCATTTGATTTAGTAAGTAAAATAGAATTATTTCCACTTTCAGCCCCAATTGTGTTGCCATTAATTGTTCCAATATTTGCATCTCCTGAATTTACATCAATTCCCATCCAAGGAATGCTATTGATATTGGTAATATCAAAATTTCTGATTATATTTCCTTGCAATGAGCTAGGAGTATCAGTTCCAACATCGAGATGAATCGCGTAAAAGCGGAATGCTGATTCTGCACTCATTTTAAAGGCATCACCACCACACAGTGCATCTTTACCTCCAAAATAATTATTGGTTATATTGAAGTTGTTTCCCAAGGTATCGTAAACTCGAATACCATAATAATAATGATTACTAGTTGGCGCAAAATCAGTAGTTTCATAAAAGCTATTTCCTTCTATAATCCAATCCGAAGATTTTTGATAAATGTAAATACCGTAGCTTGTAGAATTAGGTCTAAAAAAATCATAGAAATTATTATTGGAAATAGTGTTGTTGCTATTATCTCGACCTGTTGTTCCAAAGGAATATATTGTGGCATAAGGCCTATCGGAAGTATTTAAACTTGTTACATTACAATTTTCAACTAGATTTCCACTATTTCCACTTCCTGAACTAGATCCTGCAAAAAGTAATACTCCGCTGTAAGAACCTGTTGCTCCCCCTTTAATATAACAATATTGAATACTATTATTACCTGCTGAATTAATAAACCTGATGGTACTAGTATTTGAAATAGTTGATATACTTGAATTGATGATAGTTAAATCTGTAACACTTCCTATGGCATTTACCCGACCATCAATTGTGACGTTATCAGCACCATTTAAATCAATAAGCGGCGAATCAAGGTTTCCGCTTATAGAAAGCCCCGAAACCGTTGGATAGATTTTTACTGAGCTATAACTTGCACTTCCACTACCACTGGTATTAAGCGTTGCCGAAGCAGATTCTATTGTACTGTGATTTATTTTAATATTTATGGTTCCCTGATGTTTTCCAGCATTAATTTCATCGAAAGCACCTTTTAGGGTTGGATAAAACGCTAGCGCAGCCCCTATGGTAGCATTAACTTCAATGTTAGGTGGTGTGTATTCAATCCAGGTACTATTTGTTCCGCTTTGTATTTCCTGCCATTTATTAAAAAATGTATTAACACCACTATGTAGCCCCATATCAACGCCACTTTTGGTGATATTATCTGCTCCTAATTTTAATACTATTTTATTAGTAGATTCATAAAAACTAACCTGTACATCAGCGTAATTATTATCGTTATAATCAATTTCAATATTATTGTATTCAATAGTAAATACCCTATTTGGAGCAGTTCCTGTAACCAATGATCTTACCCAGCCTGTCCCGGCCACGTTTCCATCGTACACTGCCATGGCAATAATTTGTCCAAGGTTGGTAGCTGTACTTGTTAAGTTGTATGAACTGGCTGTATCATAATTTGTTGAAGCAACACCGTCTAACCTAATTAATCCATTGGTTGCAACACTTAAACTGTTTGCTGTTGTGTAAGAATTATCATAATACGTAAAGTTGAATGGCCAATTGACAGTGGCCTGGCTATCATCACCCGACACAATAGTTGAACCTGAAGAACAATCAATCCAGCTGTAAGTTGACCCTGTAGAACCGGTTTGCATTGCATAATTCCAACTTGCTTGTGGTCCTGAATAAACTGGTGGATCACTTGTTCGAGTGTATTCAATCCAAGTATTGTTCGTTCCGCTTTGTACCTCCTGCCACTTATTATAATATCCTGTAACACCACTGTGAAGACCCAAGTCAATACCATTCTTATTTACATTATCTGTACCTAATTTAATTACTATTTTGTTCAGTGTTTCATAGAAACTAACCTGCACATCGGCATATCTATTATCATTATAATCAATTTCAATATTATTGTATTCGATGGTTAATATTCGGTTTGGTGCGGAACCTGTGACCACGTATTTTACCCAACCACCGTTGTCTCCAACTTTACCATCATATACCGCCATGGCAATAATTTGTCCTAGTTCGGTAGACGCACTTGATAACGTATAGGAGCTTGCTGAACCATAATCTGTACTGGCTGCACCGTCAAGTCTAATAAATCCATTTGTTGCAACACTTATGCTACTAGATGTCGTATATGTATTATCGTAATAGCTAAAACTAAATGGCCACGAAAAAGAACCGACTGCATCGTCACCGGTAACAATACTTGTTCCTGCGCTGCAATCAATCCAGCTATAGGTAGTTCCCAATGTTCCTGTTTGAGTGGCATAATTGGAACTAGCAGATTGACCCAATACATTGTATTGAATAACTAAAAAAATAACGAAACCTATTACTTTTGTTTTCATTACGCTTAGTTTTTAATGTTTATTATTTCAAAATCTAACCGATTCAATTTATCATTACCATTTATTTCATTAATTACTGCATTTTGTATAGACGTGATAGATTTATACCCAAACTTTTCTAACTGATTGTTATCTATTCGAACCCTATAAGTACCCGAACTCAAATTTAAAAAACTATAGGTACCTAGTTCATCTGCTGCGGTCTCTTGAATTACTTGGTCATTAATATCCAATAGCTGAACTTTAATAGTTTTTATATCAACCTTTTTATGAGTATCCTTAAAATGAATAATTCCTTTTAAATTGTTATGTACTCCTTTTTGTTGTGTACGTATTTTATCTAGTTCATAGAGTTCAACTTTTTCTCCATCATTATAAGCAACTACGTAAGCATCTTTTATACCTTTAATTACAATGTTATTCTTAGCAATTTTAGCTTCCTTTTTTAGGTTGTACTTACCTGCGATATATCTTGTGGCAGTATCTTGTAAAATTTCATAATAAATAGGTGCTAAATTTAAAAGTTGCTTTGGTGTAACTTTATTCTTGTATACTCCTATTTGAACGCTATAAAAAGAACCTTTAACTTTAGATATTTCAGTAAAACTAACATCCATATTTTCAAACATTGACTGTGCTTTTCTATTATTATCTCCAGCACCATTACCTTGTAAAGATTGAGTTTCTAAAGATATATATTCAATTAATTTTTTTTTATTATTTTGTTGGTAGGTAACTATACTTGCTCCTTTCACACCTTTCAACATCAATCCATTTTTTGCATTAGAAGCATCACTCTTAGAAGTATATTTTCCATAAACAAACCTATACATGCCATTTGGCAACACTTCATAAAAAATGGGTGCTAAATTACCTAATTGTTGCAGAGTTGGTTTTTGACGAAACTCCCCTAATTGAATAGCATATAAACTTTTATTTAACACTTCTACTTTATTCAATGATGACGAATCTCCCTTTTTAAATTCTTTTTTCAGTAAAGATTTTATTTGAATTGGGTTCTTTTGAGTAGGTACAAACGAAGTGGTATCTTTTTCATTGGCTCCTTTTTCAATTAGTTGATTTTTATCTTGAATCTTAAAATCAACACCTTCTATAAAATCTCCATCAATTAATTTCTTAATGGTTACTTCTTGGTTTAATGGAGTAGATTGATAATTTAATTTTTTTAATTGTTTTTCATCAATACGAATAGTGTATGTCCCTGGTTTTAATCCTAGATAACTATAATAGCCATCAGACTCACTCAATGTTTCCCCTACTTTATAGCCTTTAGTATCAAAAATTTGTATCTTAACACGACCTTGTCCTGAAGTGTTTTCTCCTTTGTTCAAATACACCATTCCTGTTACTTCTCCTTCTACTAAAATTGGAATATCTATTTTTTTATACTGATTTGGATCCACTAGAACCTGATACGTTTTGTGTTTAAATCTCCATCCAATATTGTCCAGTTCTCCATCAGAAAAAGTAAGATTATAGGTAATAAATGAATTTAAATCTGATATTCTAACAATTGAATCTTTCTTGCTGTAGCTTATTTTACCTCCTGATATTTTAACCTTTTTTATAAATACCAAAGGTTCATCTGCATCTCGTTTATTATTCTGATTTAAATCAAGGAAAGGGTAACATAAAATACCTCCTTTACCTATTGCGGAGTTATAATCAGCATTTACTTCTCCATTTCCTGCACCAAATGCTAAACTACCTTGAGCATTTTCAGCAATGCTAACTCTTTTATTTGCATAAAATGCATTAAAACCAGTACGTGCATAAGGTAAATCATATCTAAAACTTAAAAATACATTATCCGTACCAAACTGCACATTCCGTTCATAGGCGGCAGAAAACGTTATTTTTGATGCTCTTTTTTCTATTTCTGCTCGTAAGCGCATCGCGCTATTGTCCGAAATATTATATTGAATAGTTGGTCTCACAATAAGTCCATTTCTAAACCTACGAGAAAGTACTACTGTAGAAGTCATAAAAGCGCTTTGTCCATTCAACCAGTTAGAAGCTAAGGAAACATTAGCTGAATTGTTTTTATAACGACCTGAAATTAAAGCATCTACTTGGTTAAAATTAAAGGCATCGTATACAAATTGATTAAAACTTAATTTTGTATTACCACTAATTTTACTCAATTTATAAGGTAAAGATAATCGTATTCTTCGATCTTCATTCATATTATCAAGCGTTGCTTGCTGACCTTTCTTAAATTTTTTATAGTCTAATTCTAAAAAAGCACTTGTTCCAAAATAATAATTTACTAGCCCCTTAACACTTACATTATGAGCATACTCCATATTTACAATCATTTTAGAAAATGGTTGAAAAGCCATATTTGCAAAAGGAATAAACTCATGAGTTGGAATGCTTGTTAAATATTCTACACCACCACCAATAGTAACAAACCTATTAATACCATAATTTACTTCTCCTCGTCCAAACTTACTTCCTTCATCATCTTCTAAAATACCTCCAGAGACTTTGTATTCCAATACGTTTGCAGGCATAAATGTATACGGTGTATTGAGCGTACGTTCTTCAACCCGTTCCTCTCCTAATGGCCCATAAAATTTTAATGTTAATGTGGTATATCCATATACTATTGGCACATTAAAAAGGTAAAAACCAGAGGCATCTGTTGATGTATAATCTACAAGTGCATCGTTTATATATAACTCTACAGTCCAATTCGGCTCAGCAACATCACTAATGGTATAGGTTCCTGCTGCCTTTCTAATGGTATTTGGCGAGTTATTAAAACTTGCTCCTACAACGGGAGCACGAAGAAAAGAAATAGATTGCGTTCCTATTTTACCAACCTGAACCTGTCTAAGGTAAGTATTCTCATTATCAATCCATCGCCAGTTATAAAAAAGTTGTCGTCTATCAAATTTTGTTTGATCAAAATAGTTAAATCCCACGCGCGCCTCTCCATAAAACAATTCACTTCCTAACGCTAAAGAAAATCTATTGTTGGGCTGTGCTCCTTCAGATTGAAAAGATGCAACAGACCAATCTAGTGCACCACCATTAAAAAAATGATAATCACGACCAATAACAGAGTCAATAATAACTTCGTTATTGGACTGGAGCTTTGTTATGTTTTCACGCATTTTTTCAAGCCTCGCTTGCTTTACCATTGGTAATTCAAAGTCAGCTTCTAATTTAATCGATAAAGAACGAAAATTAAAAACCATGTGTAAACCAAACGCTTCGCTTAAAACACTTGTTTCTACATATATGGATCCTAACTCCCGAACAATTCCATTTTCAGATGTAATAATTCTATCTCCTCTAGTAATTTGTTTTGAATCAAAATCAATTAAATAAGGAATCCTTTCGTTTTCAATAAAGCCTTTTAAAACGCCACCGCCATTTTCAACTTCACAAAATATTCCTAATTTTTTAAACAACTCTTCAACATTTACATATACCAATCGCTTATCAGTTATAATTACATCAGCTTCAAAACGAAGATACCCCTTCACAATTATTTCAACAGGAACTTCATCATAAGTATTAATTGGATCTAAAGGAATTTCTTTTTCATACTCATATCCTTGAATAGATTGTATTGATACAACTAGAAAAAGAAACAACAAACCAATTCCCTTTAGCTTTTTGAAAGCTTTTAATTGTTTAAAGGGGTTATATGATTTAGTTGTATTCATTTATTCTTGTGTAAAAGTCATAGGAAAACTACCAGTATATATTCCGGGGACAGCGTTGGAAGGTACTAGCAGTTTTCCGCCGACTCGTAAAACAGTAATAAAATTACAGTCATTTTGCGAAGGGAATTCATCTCCACTAATCCCTCGCTCTGTAGGGCCAATTACAAGTTCTAATTGGCCTCCATTACTTCCATTAATCATGACTGAATAATCGTAATCTATTGTAATTGTTCTTCCTTGACATAGTTTTATTTCAAAAATAGCAGGTGTAACAGATGTTGTATTTAAAGAAATTACCCCACCTGTAACCGTTACATTCCCTTGGTAATCTACTTCAATAGTACCTGCCCCATTTACATAAAAAATTCCAAAATCTATAGCTTGTGTTGGCAGTACAGTAATCCCTCTTTCTGGCAATGCAGGTTGAGCAAATAAAACACTTACAAAAAGAAAAACTGCTACTAATTGTACCAATTTTAATAAGCTCTTTATATTAATTATAGTGTTTTTCATGAGTACTGGAAATTACTATTTCATCACTTAATTTTTTACATAACAGGTTACAATGATAAATTAGCTTCTGTAAGTATTTTTTTGCTTTCGTTTTCGGTAAAAACTACGTTAAATGTCCCACCTTCAAAATTAACGGCTTCAGGTTCCTCTAATTTAATTTTTACAATTCTTAAGTTTCCTGGAGTATACACACCAACACCCTTCATTTTAGCAACTTCATACACTTTATTGGTTGGAGTGATATAGTTGATGGTAACATCACCATAGGCAGACATATTTCCATTGCGGTTTAAATGAAATTGCATACCATAAGAGTTGTTCTCAAGTGCAATCAATTGTATATCTGAAATAGAAACAGTAGTTGTGTTTACGCCTTTCCTAACAATACAAGGAATGGAAATCCCAAAAATAGGCTTCAATTTTACTGCAATCGTAGAATCTTTTGTTTTAGCGGTTTCACCTAATGGCGCCTTTTTTTCCGCAGCTCTAAAATATAAATGAGAACGGTATTCCCCATCTGCTAGGCCTTTGGCATTTCTTAACTGTACTTTTACAATTTGAGATTCATTAGGAGCTAAGGTTACCTTTCGTGGAAAAAAACGAACATTAGAAGATGCAAAATTTAGTCCTTCTTCAGCTTCAGTAATTTTTTTCATCTGCCCTGTTGAAGTCATTTTATATTCAACAAATGAAATGTTGTAAACAGCAGTGTCCTTGCCTGTATTTGCTAATGTTAATTTATGAATATTTTTACGTCCTTCAAATACTAACCGCTTTGGATAAATTAATAAGTCTCCTTGCGCAAATGCAGAAGGTATTAAAGAAAATAAGAAGAGTATCATTAGCAAGTATTTAACCATACTTGTAATGTAAAATGAATCTTTTTTACGTGTCCCCATATTTTGATTCAATTTAAGGTTATACAAAAAAACAACTCAAACACTTTATATTTAAGTGCTTGAGTTGAAATATAAAAAGTATTAATTGTATGCTATTGTTACATCAAACGTACCAACATAATCTCCAGGTGTTTGATCACTTGCAACTTGTAAAGTTGCACCTATTGTTATCGTATCCGCTCCTGAAGCATCAAGAGTTCCATCAGCATCTGCATCATTATCTGTTGCAGTAAGAACGGTAAATGTTTTCAATAACATTGGGTCAGTACCCTCAGTAATAGATACTGTATCATCTGCAGGCAAGGTAATAGCATATGTATATGCAGCCTCACCAGCAACTGTAAAAATTGCAGGCTGTATTGTACCTAACTGTGTTCCAGACTCCATTGCTGCTAAAATAGTTCTTGCTCCATTAGTTGCCACTGTAACATCACCAGCGCCTTTAATAACATCACCAAACATCAAATCTTGGCCAGCAGTAATAGCAATTGGAGCAATAATTGTACATCTTGCATTATTTGTTGCAGAAGCAGTTGTCTGCGCTTGTAAATTGTTTGAAAGTCCAGCTATCATCCCGACAGCGATAAGACTAAGTACTAGTTTTTTCATAAGGGTTTAATGTTAAATTGGTATTGATTAATTTTTATTAAATTCTAAATTTTACCATAAATGTATTATATAATACTCAATAAAAAGGTGACAAAAGTCAGTTAATGGGAAAATTATGTAGTATTTCGTTAATAAAATACCTAAAAAAGCTAATAAATGGATATTTTAATTTGTAAAAGTCAATTATTTTTTAATACAAAAATTATTGATAATACAATAATAATATAGTTACATAACTTGTATAATTTTACAAAAATAGCTTTTATAAATAATATGAAAGCACAAAAAAAGGATTGCAAAATTGCAATCCTTTTTTAAATTTTATAATTTCTAATTAAACTATAAAAATTATATAAAATTAACTTGTAGAATTTTATAATACTATTACTGAATTTTCTTCAGCGTCTATACCATTATTTACATATTTATCAGCACTTTCATCATTGATCCATATTTCACCGTCTAATAAATACTTAAATTGGTATTCTTTTTCAATAGGTAAATCAATCATCACTTTAAAATTACCATTTTTTAATTTTACTAAATTAATAGGCTCTGCGGTATTCCAATTGTTAAATTCACCTAATAAATCTACTCTACTTGCACCATTTACAGCATCTTTACTTACTAGAAAAGTTACTTTACAAACAGGTTTACTTTTTAAATATTGTTTTTTAAAGCTCATACTATTGTTTTTAAATTTATATTACAAATGTACATTGAAAAGTAAATACAATATACAACTCTATTTCCATATTAATATGCTATATTAACCCAAAAATAGAAAATTTATAATTACCGGTTAATTAGGTTTGAGCATTTAAAAATATATGCTATTACTATTTTATTACTATGAAAATTAATATCTTTAGGTAATCAAAAACTTAATCATTTAATTGCTTGAATTTTACATATTATGAATCAGAACTATACTCTAAAAGTAAATGAAACTTTTGATTTTAACTTCACAAGTTCCGATACTAAAAAATTAGATGTTTTAAAACTATCAACCTCTAAATTTCACGTAATAAACAATAGCAAATCATTCCATATACAAGTGCTAAGTTCCAATTTTCTTAAAAAGGAATATACCTTACGTGTAAATTCAAACAATTATACTGTTAAAATTTCTAATGAATTAGATACACTTATTAAAGAAATGGGATTCTCACTGGGTTCTGCTAAAATAGCAAACGATATTAAAGCACCCATGCCTGGTTTAATTTTATCCATTAATGTAAAAGTTGGACAACAAGTTAAAGAAGGTGAATCTTTATTAATTTTGGAAGCTATGAAAATGGAAAATTCAATTGGTTCACCTAAAGATGGTATCGTAAAATCCATTCAAGTTAAAAATGGCAAAACTGTTGAAAAGGGAACACTTCTAATTGAGTTAGAATAAACCCACTTACCTACTAAATTACTTATTTTAAAATCTCTTAAAATGAAAAAAATATTAATTGCAAATCGCGGTGAAATTGCTATTAGAGTTATGAAAACTGCGCAAAAAATGGGTATTAAAACAGTTGCTGTTTATTCTGAGGCTGATAGAAATGCACCCCATGTGAGGTTTGCTGACGAAGCCATTTATATTGGTGAAGCTCCATCAAATAAATCGTATTTGTTGGGTGAAAAAATTATTGAAGAAGCTAAAAAACTTCTTGTTGATGGCATTCATCCAGGCTATGGCTTTTTAAGTGAAAATGCAGACTTCGCTGAATTATGCGAAAAAAATAATCTCATTTTTATTGGGCCTAAATCTAAATCTATTCGAATGATGGGTGATAAATTAGCTGCGAAAGATGCGGTGAAAGATTATAATATCCCAATGGTTCCTGGAGTTGACCGAGCAGTTACTGATCCTATTGAAGCCGCAACAATTGCAAGAGAGATTGGTTTTCCAATTCTTATAAAAGCCTCTGCCGGTGGTGGTGGAAAAGGAATGCGAATTGTTGAAAATGAAAAAGATGTTGAAGAACAAATGAAACGCGCCATAAGCGAAGCAACTTCTGCATTTGGCGATGGTTCTGTTTTTGTTGAAAAATATATTACTTCCCCTAGACATATTGAAATTCAAGTACTTGCCGACAGCTTTGGAAAAGTATTACATTTTTTTGAGCGAGAATGTAGCATTCAACGTAGACACCAAAAAGTTGTAGAAGAAGCACCTTCATCCATTCTCACGCCAGCATTAAGAGCAAAAATGGGAGAAGCAGCAATTAAAGTGGCTAAATCTTGTGATTACTTGGGAGCAGGTACTGTTGAATTTTTAGTTGATAAAGATTTAAATTTCTATTTCTTAGAAATGAACACACGATTACAAGTAGAACATCCAGTTACCGAATTAATTTCAGGAGTAGATTTGGTTGAATTACAAATTAAAATTGCACGTGGAGAAGCTATTTCAATTGAACAAGAAGACTTAAAAATAAATGGTCACGCATTAGAACTTCGCGTTTATGCTGAAGACCCAATGAATAATTTCTTACCAAGTGTAGGTTTTTTAAGTACCTATAAAATACCTGTTGGTGAAGGTATTAGAGTTGATGATGGATTTGAAGAAGGAATGGATATTCCAATTTATTACGACCCGATGCTCTCCAAATTAATTACTTATGGAAAAACGCGTGAAGAAGCTATCCAATTAATGATTAAAGCCATCGATGCTTACAAAGTTGAAGGTGCAAAAACAACCTTGCCATTTGGTAAATTTGTTTGTGAACATGAAGCGTTTAAATCTGGAAATTTCGACACTCATTTTGTTAAAAATTATTATACGCCTGAAAAACTTCAAAAGGGATTGGATGAAGAAGCTGAACTAGCAGCTTTAATTGCTCTAAAATTATACATTGAAGATCAACAAAAACTAAGAGTTCCTGATTCTAACTAATCATCAAATAAATTCAATACTATGGATTCAAAAATTGAAAAATTACAAAAAAGAATTGCATTAGCACATTTAGGTGGTGGAGAAGAACGAATTAAAAAACAACACGCCAAGAAAAAACTAACAGCACGCGAACGTATTAATTATTTACTAGATGAAGGTTCATTTGAAGAAATGGGTATGTTGGTTACGCATAGAACAACTGACTTTGGTATGGAAAATCAAATTTATTTTGGTGATGGTGTTGTTACTGGATATGGAACTATACAAGATAGATTAGTGTATGTATTCGCGCAAGATTTTACTGTTTTTGGTGGTGCATTGTCAGAAACTCACGCAGAGAAGATTTGTAAAATTATGGATCAAGCCTTAAAAGTTGGAGCTCCTTGTATTGGCTTAAACGATTCTGGTGGTGCAAGAATTCAAGAAGGTGTAAGATCACTAGGAGGTTACGCAGATATTTTTTATCGAAATGTGCAAGCTTCAGGCGTAATACCACAGCTTTCAGCAATTATGGGACCTTGTGCAGGTGGTGCCGTTTACTCTCCTGCAATGACCGATTTTACTTTAATGGTAGAAGATACAAGTTATATGTTTGTAACTGGTCCTAATGTTGTGAAAACTGTTACGAATGAAGAAGTAACGGCTGAAGAATTAGGCGGTGCTACTACCCATTCTACAAAATCTGGAGTTACACATATCACATCTGCTAATGATATTCAATGTTTGGAAGATGTAAAAAGTTTATTGAGCTATATCCCTCAAAACAATAGAGAAACCACAAAAAAATTACCTTATACAATTGGCGATGAACTTCGCTTAGCTCTAGAAACTATCATTCCTAAAAATACGAACAAACCTTATGATATGCACAAGGTTATAAATGGAATTATAGATAAAAATTCATTCTTTGAAATTCATAAAGATTTCGCTGAAAATATTATTGTTGGTTTTGCCCGATTAGCTGGTAGAAGCATTGGTATTATTGCAAATCAACCTATGGTTTTAGCTGGTTGTTTAGATGTAAACAGCTCGGTGAAAGCGGCTCGATTTACTCGTTTTTGTGATACCTTTAATATTCCATTATTGGTATTGGTTGATGTTCCTGGATTTTTACCTGGAACAGATCAAGAATGGAATGCGATTATTACCAACGGTGCTAAATTGCTCTATGCACTAAGTGAAGCTACTGTGCCAAGAATTACAGTAATTACACGTAAAGCGTATGGCGGTGCTTATGATGTTATGAATTCTAAACATATAGGCGCCGATATGAATTTTGCTTGGCCAACTGCTGAAATAGCTGTTATGGGTGCAAAAGGTGCTGCAGAAATTATTTTTAAAAATGAAATAAAAGCGGCCAAAAATCCTATTGAAAAATGGAAAGAAAAAGAAACTGAATATGCGGATAAATTTGCAGATCCATTCAGAGCAGCAAGGCGTGGCTTTATTGATGAGGTTATTTACCCAAAAAATACACGTAGAAAATTAATAAAAGCATTTCAAATGCTAGAAGGTAAAGAAGTAAATAGGCCTAAAAGAAAACATGGAAATATTCCGTTATAAAACTTCAAAGTAAAAACGATGTCATAAAAATGAATCATTTTGCATTCATTTAATTAATAACTACCGAATTCATAGACCTAATATTTTTATTATTTCTATGAATTCGGTAGTTTTGGCGTCTTAAAAAATATTAGTTTATGAAAAAATTCTATTTTATACTAGCCATTTTTACAACATCAATTTCTTTCTCACAACAAATGCAGGCTGGACGTATGTCGGCTCAAACAGAAAGACAATTCTTAGATATTATTAATAAATCGAGAAATACTGTTACATTAAAAGATAGTGAAATAGTAGGAACTAAATATTTTAACGAAAATTTCGTACCTGGAAAAATAGCGCAAAACAATGTGGAGTTTTCTAAAGAATTTCAATTACGCTACAATGCATATGCTGATCAAATTGAAGTTAATAATGGCGTAGATATTGATGTGCTCGCTAAGGATTCTTCTATTAGTTGTACCATCGGAGAGCAACAATATAGCTATTTACCATACAAAGAAGCAAATAATGACTTTTCTAAAATGGGCTACCTTACCATTCTTTTTGAAGGTGAAAACCTTCAACTTTATAAAAGAGAAGTTAAAATTTTTAAGGAAGGTAGAAAAGCTAGAACAAGTTTAACAACATCAATTCCTCCAAAATTAGTTGATTTTGAGCATTTCGTTATCTCACAAAATAATGAAACTCCTTCAATCATTAAGTTAAAAGAAAAAGTTCTATTAAATTTATTTCCCGAAGAACTTCGTCCTAAACTGAAACAATATTTAAAAGAAAATAAATTAAAATTGAAAAATAAAAGCGACTTGATATCTTTTATTGCTCATTGTGATAATTTAATTTCAAAATCATAAGTAATACGTTTCCATTCTATTTAAATCTTAGGTATTTAAAATTCCTTTTTAATATAATTCGGATTGAAATCAAAAAACAAAAAAAATACATAGGTTTGCAGTATGGAAAATGAAGTTTCAAAAATATTTGGTATAAGAGCGGTTATAGAGGCTATTAATGCTGGTAAAACAATCAGTAAAGTTTATTTGCAGAAAGATTTAAGTGGCCACTTATTTTCTGAATTAAATACCCTAATTAAAAAAAATAACATTGCAACTAGTCATGTTCCAATTGAAAAATTAAACAGACTTTCTAAAAATAGCAATCACCAAGGTGTTGCAGCACAAATCTCCCCTATTGAATTTGCTGATTTAGATACCTTAATTACTGCAACATTAGAAAAATCAAAAGCTCCGTTGTTCTTACTTTTAGATCAAATTTCTGACGTACGCAATTTTGGAGCCATTATTAGAACAGCCGAATGTACGGGTGTGGATGGAATAGTAATACAAAAACAAGGGAATGCACCTATAAGTGCTGATACTGTTAAAACGTCAGCCGGTGCAGCTTTTAAAATTCCTATTTGTAAAGTTGACCATTTAAAAGATGCTATTTTTCAATTTCAGGCAGCAGATATTCAGCTCGTTGCTGCTACGGAAAAAACAGAACAATTAATTTACGACATAGATTTATCAATACCCACTGCGATTGTAATGGGTTCAGAAGATAGAGGTATCAATCCTTCTATTTTAAAAATTGTAAACCATAAAGCAAAACTGCCTTTGTTAGGTGAAATTGCATCGTTAAATGTTTCTGTAGCTTGTGGCGCTTTTTTATATGAAGCAACTAGACAACGTTTGAAAAATAGTTAATTATTGTAAAAGGTTCGTCTCTTATAAGAAACATCCTGAACACTAGTTTTTTTTAATTTTTTATTGTTGCCTAACTTTTAAAATTTATTGCCCGACAAATTTTATTTATTGCCCAACTTTTAAAATATATTGCCCAACAAAATTTATTTATTGCCCAACTTTTTCAGCATATCAATCAGCAAACAAAATCAGTTCCCTTTTTTACAGTAAAAATTAAAATTCAGACTACTCATTATTATCAATTGGTTCTTCGATAGGTGGATTAAAATTGCCATTTTCATCAAAAAGCTGTTCAAATTCTTCATTTTCAGAAAAAATAAATTGCTCTGGCTGAGGGCCTTGTTTACGAAAAATAAATGCAAAAGCTAAACCAACTAAAAAACCTGCTAAATGGCCTTCCCATGAAATACGCTCTTGGGTTGGAAAAATATACCAAACCATACTTCCATATAAAAAAACAACCACTAATGATAGTGCAATTAGCCGATAATATTTACGAATAATTCCACTAAAGAAAATAAAACTAACTAATAAATAAACAATTCCACTTGCACCAATATGATAGGATGGTCTTCCTAATAACCAAGTCAATAATCCTGTTACTAATAAACCAGCAATAAGCACTCTATTTGCTATTTTTCCATAGAAATAATACAAAGCTGACAGCATTACAAAAAGCGGTACTGAATTATTTATTAAATGGCTAGTATCACTATGAATAAAAGGTGAGCATAAAATTCCTCTTAGCCCAACAAACGATTTTGGATAAATGCCATATTTATTTAAATTAAATCCAAAAGTAATTTCAAGGTAATAGATAAACCAAATCAAAAAAATAGCACCAGCAGGAACTGCAATTACGCGAGAATTAAATTTAAAATTGGTTTCATCCATCATTTGTATACTTTTCAACTTGATTTCAAATATAAGTCCAAATAGTTGGTTTCGGAAATATTGTCAGAAACAAAGTATTGAATTTAAATTAGCTTCTAAATTATTTCTTATTTTTACCCTATGAACGAGCCATTAGCAGAACGCATACGACCAAAAACATTGGACGATTATATTAGTCAACAACATTTGGTTGGTAAAAATGGTGCGCTAACTCAGCATATAAAAAGAGGTGTTATTCCTTCTTTATTATTTTGGGGACCTCCAGGTATTGGAAAAACAACTTTAGCAAATATTATTGCCAAAGAATCTCAACGCCCTTTTTATACACTTAGTGCTATTAGTTCAGGCGTTAAAGATGTTAGAGATATTATTGCAAAAGCCAAACAAAGTGGTGGCTTATTTACTTCAAAAAATCCTATTTTATTTATTGATGAAATTCATAGATTTAGTAAATCTCAGCAAGATTCATTATTAGGAGCTGTTGAAAAAGGTTGGGTAACGTTAATTGGTGCAACTACAGAGAATCCAAGCTTTGAAGTTATTCCTGCACTGTTATCTCGTTGTCAGGTATATATTTTAAATTCTTTCAATAAAACTGATTTAGAAGAATTATTAGAACGGGCTTTAAAAACAGATGCAATCATTTCACAAAAAAAAGTAATTATAAAAGAAACGGAAGCATTATTAAGAGTATCAGGCGGAGATGCTCGGAAACTGTTGAATATATTTGAATTGGTTGTGAATTCTGAAGACGAACCTATAACAATCACCAATGAGCTAGTTCTTCAAAAAATTCAAAAAAATACTGTTTTATATGATAAAACTGGAGAACAACATTATGACATTGTTTCAGCATTCATTAAATCAATTAGAGGAAGTGACCCAAATGGAGCTATATATTGGCTAGCACGTATGATTGAAGGTGGTGAAGATGCCAAATTTATTGCTAGACGATTGCTTATTTTAGCTTCGGAAGATATTGGAAATGCAAATCCAACTGCACTCATTTTGGCTAATAACACATTTCAAGCAGTGAATACGATTGGCTTCCCTGAATCTCGAATTATTTTAAGTCAATGTGCTGTTTATTTAGCAAGTTCACCAAAAAGTAATGCTTCTTATGAAGCTATTGGAAAAGCACAAGCATTAGTAAAAGAAACTGGAGATTTATCCGTACCATTACATCTAAGAAATGCACCTACAAAATTAATGAAAGAATTAGATTATGGGAAAAATTATAAGTATGCCCATAACTATGAAAATAATTTCACAATTGAAGAATTTTTACCCAAAGAATTGGCTAATACAAAATTGTACGAACCTGGTAATAACACTCGAGAGAATAGTATTCGCGACTTTTTAAAAAGGCTATGGAAAAATAAGTATAACTATTAATTGACCCTTATATACGTTCTTACTCCATTCTCACTGTCAACCTTTAAATTTCCATCACTATCAATTTGTAGCAATTGAGGTTGTTTATAAGCCTGCCACTTGATAATAAAAATTGCAGGATTTGATGTTTTATAAATGGTAGCAAATTCAAAATTTTCATCTCCACCTCGAACAAGGTACATCTCTCCCTCTTTTGAAATGGTACTTATGCCCCATTTATCAAAATTAAACTTTCCTTCAACCGTTTTAATAGTAACTTTTTTAATAGGTTTTACAGTAGTTGAATTTATGTCTTCTTCAACTTTATAGACAACCTTGGTCTTTTTTTCTTTTATTGCCTTAGGCTCTTTTTCAGACTTTTCAATTTTGACATCCTTTTGAACTTCTGGAGCTTTAACAATTGTTGTTTTAGCAGCCACTTGCGCTTTCACTTTTGTTTCTTTAACAATTCGTTTTTGAGTGCTATTTTCATCATAAACATAGTTGATCTCATCAAATCCTTCAAAGGCATTTCGCAATGCTTCATGATAACCACGTTTAAAATCTTTTTCTTTAGAAACCCCTTCCTTTGAAACATAAATTTTATTATTCTCGCAATCACGCAATGCTATATTTATTTTGGTTTTGAATAAACTCGGGATACTTTTAACATCTACTTTTAAGCCTAAACAATTATTACTTGCCAAATCAATTGGATATTTGTCGTTTTCAGATAAAACAATAAAGTCTGATTTCTCAAACAAAAATTTAGTAAGTGAATTTAACTGATATTCATCTTCAAACTTTAAAAAATCATATTTATTAGGTACTACGATATATTTATAATTATTCAAATTAGTTTGAGCCACCAATAGTGAACTATAAAATAATAGTAAGAAACTTATTGAGATAGATTTATTCATGTTCTTAGTTTTTTTGATTGTTTAGAATGTACATTATCAAATGTAATGATAAATTTTCTGAGGAGTTATTAAATTTATTATTTGGAAATCAAATTACCTTTGCTTACCGTTTGTTTTTTAATTGTGGCACAGACAATATTAACAATTGAATTTATATCATTTATAATAATTAAATAAATCATTCAAATACAGTAACCCTATATTTATTTCAATTATTTTTTAATTGTTATGTGCCCAAGGGATTATCCAGTACTACAAATATTGTTTTAGTTCTAGTAACTGATTTACGCTTTTTATGTTTGCTCCTACTGGTTGTTTTTCATAATTGAAATAAATAGCATCTATTCCGTTATTAATAGCTCCCATAACATCGGCCTCCCAATTATCTCCAATCATAATTGATTCTTTTGATGTTGCTTGTGCTGCATCTAAAGCAAAATTAAAAATAATTGGATTTGGTTTTTTTACACCAGCATCTTCTGAAGTTATTATTTTATCAAAATATTTACTTAAGCCTGAATTATCTAATTTTTTATATTGCACTTCATTAAAACCATTGGTAATAATATGTAATTTATATCTAGGAAACAGATGCTCTAAGATTTCATGAGCCCCATCAAAAAGTTGATTGTTATTTGGCAACACCTCAATATATTCAATAGATAAATTATCTATCAGCTGATTATCAAATGTTTGCTTAATTTTTACAAATGTATCTCTTAATCTTCCAACTCTTAATTCTTCTTTGGTAATTTGTTCGTTTCTGTACAATTTCCAATAATTCTGATTGATACCTCTATAATAGCTCAGAAATTTTTGAAGATCCACTCCTACCTCATATTTTTTAAAAATAGTTTCAAAAGCAATATCTGAATTTGCTTCAAAATCCCAAAGAGTATGATCTAAATCGAAAAATATATGTTTTATTTTCATTTAGTAAAAATATAAATTTATTAAACACTCAAAAGTTTTATAGTGTTTATATTTGTTAAGTAAAATTAATTTTTTTGATTAAATGAATAATAGATATAAGTTAATAGTTACTCAAGTCTTATTTTTCATCTCTATCCTTTTGTCCGTTTTATCATATGTTAATACAAAAAAAGGAGGGACAGAAGTATATCCTTTTTTTTATTGGAAACTTTACACTCAACCATTAGGGAGTAATTTAATTCATAAAGATTATAGAATTTATGGTGTGAATAAATTTAATGATACTGTTAGAATTCCCAATATTGGATATAAATACTTTAATCAAGATGACTATTATTATTTTGTAACAATTGAAGCAAATAAAGTAATTAATCATCAAATAGATATTAATAAACACAAAAAACGACTTTTTGAATTTGGCAAGAGCATTGCTCCCGGGTTTAATGAATATTTAATAATCCAAGAAAAGTATAAGGTTTTTGAAATATCTAAAAATTCTAATCAATTTGAAAAACATTTTATATCAACGTCAAAATGAATTTTAAATTTAGACTTATTAATCAACTTGAAAATGAAAAATATATTTATGATTATTCATTTGCCGATATTTTATTAAGAGTTTTTTCAATAGCCTGGATTGGACATGTTATTTATTCTTATAAACAAAATTTAGAAAGACCACTTGAATTGTTTGAACCTATAATTTGGATTCAAAGCTACCTTTCTCCAAACTTACCATCACAACCTTTATTTTATTGTATTGCCTCTAATGCTATTCTTTTATGCATTCACACTATTTTTAATAAAAAAATAATTTTTCGAGTTTTTTTATTTTTACTTCTTATATGGCTAAATGCTCTTAAATGGAATTATAATTTCTTTTCTCATGTGGGTCACTTATTTTTACTTGCGCACCTTTTTACATTATTTATTCCTCCAACTACTATTAAAGAATTAAACTCAACTCTGAAAATAAAGCAGTTTTCATATTCAATTAGATGGGCTTATGCTGGTGTTTTAATTACATATTCAATGGCCGGTTTTTGGAAATATTTAGCATTATTTTCTAAATTAGTCTTATACCCTACCGAAATAAATTGGTTAAGTGAGCGTGCTGCTAAGCTTAATGCAATAGTTAGCGCGAGGCTTTGGGATGAAACTGTTTCAAATTTTATGCTCAACTTTTATAATGTTCCTTGGTTTTGGCAAATTGGAACACTCGTAATTTTTACTGCACAATTATTTGCTATTCTAGGGGCTTTTAACAAAAGGATATCCTATTTTATTTTAATAATGTTAGTGCTATTTCATTTTTATAATTTATTGTTTATTAATACTCATTTTTACGCTGCTGTAGTTGTATTATTAATTTTATTATTCCCTTATCATCTATTAGATTATAAGAATTATAGACAAATTAAATTATAGAATTCTATATATTTAAAATAATGAACTTGAAACTAATGAAAACACCTTTATCATATTTTCAAAAAAATATTTTATTAATGTTTAAAGGAACATTTTTAGCAAAAGTTATTGGAGTAGTTGGATCTGTTATTTTAGCAAAAATATATGGTTCTGAAGCATTTGGCTTTTTTGGAGTATTTCTTAGCACTTCTACCTTTTTAGCACTTCTTAATACATTGCAATTAGATTATAGTATTGTTACGACTAAAAATAAAGAAGAAAGCATGAATTTAATGAATTCTCTATTCGTTATAACTTTTATTATATCTTCTTTATCCTTTTTAATTTATTATGTTTTTTTAGAATTTTTATTATTTAATTCGTATTCTTTTTCATTAATATTTGTATCTATTTTTGCTTCAATTATTCTCTCTTTTAATAAAATTCACGAGTCGCATTTTACATATATTAAAAATTTTAAATCAATTTCTTTTGCGAAAATAATAGTAACTTCTTTTACTATTATTTTTCAAATTTTTTTATACAATTATTTCAGGCTTATGGGTTTGATATATGGAAATCTAATTTCATTAACTTTAGTTAGCACTTATTACTTTTTGATTAATAAAAATATGAATCCTATTAATTTTAAAAGACTCCTAAAAACTATAAAACATAATAATAGCATTTTAAAATATATGCTACCATCTTCTTTAATAAATAGCATAGCTCTGAACTTAATTCCAATTTTAATTGCTTCTCTATTCAATATAGTTGAATATGGAATTTACTATTTAAGTTTAAAAATATTAAGTGTTCCTCTTTTTCTTATTACATCTTCTGTTTCACAAGTATACTATGAAAAATCAGCTAAAATGTATCAACGCTCTAAAGAAAAACTATACAAATTAACTAAAAGAATAGTTTTAATTAACATGATTATTATGCTTATTTATTTGGCATTTATTAATACGATTGGCATATATTTATTAGAACTTATTTTTAATAAAAATTGGGATAATTTAAGAATATTCACTTATATTTTATCCTTTATTGTTCTCGCTCGTACTTCATTTAATCCAATAAGTGATATAGTTGTAATACTCAATAAAAATTATATTAGCTTACTGTTTAATATATATTTATTAATTGTCAATATTTTTGCAATTTTTATAGGGTATAGATTTAATAATTTAATTTATTCTATTACAATTATTTCTATTTTAGGAGGTGTTGGCTATTTTATTAATTTATTTTATTTTTTAAGTAGATTAAAAGAGTTCGAAAATTAGAAAATATCTGTTTTCTTCATATACAAGTAATAGTTTTCTTTAATAGCTCCAAAACTTTTATAAAAATCTGCAACTCCCTCAATCATAGACCCTTCAAAATCAAAAATATAATTAGTCTCAGAATGTTGTTTTATTAATTCTGAAATTATAAGTGTAGGTAAACTACTACTTTTCGCTTTATTATTTGCTGTAGGTAACAAATATGTTACTCTATTTTCATCTTTTAACCAAACTAAACTTGCAATTAGTTTTTCATTATCTCGAATTCCCCAAATTTGAACTGATTCATTTTTTAAATTTAAAAACGACTTTATGATAATTATTTGATTTTTATTTAATTGATAATTTTTAGATTCATTTAAATAAAAATCCAGAAATTCATTACAACTAATTTCTTCATCTATTTTATAATCTTTTAATAGTGCTTTTTTTAAATCTCTTTTTCTATTCTTATTAAACCCCATATAAATATCCTCATAATGTTTATTCAAAGGCAAAATATAATTATCTCTTTTTGTTGTTTTTAAAAAGCTAACATCATTATCTGAATTAAACTGAATAGTTACTTTCTTAAACTTTTTTGGAATTAAATTTATAAATCCCTTCATTAAACTAGCTTCAATTTTATCTTTTGAAAATACACCTAATTGTTGAGTCCAAGCAGGTGGATACACATATTTAATGAAATATTTACTTCGCCAAGGTAACGGCATTACAGCTTCATAATCATTAAAAATCAATGCATCCCAATTATCAGCAACACAATCTAAATACCAACTGTATGCATAGATTCGAGAATTTAAAGCCGATTGAATACACTGGTTGTATTTTTCCTCATCTAATTCTTGTCTTTTAACATAGTGAATCATACTAATCTAAAACCGTCGTTTTATAAATAGTGTTCCATCCTTTCCAAACTTCATTTTCACTCAAAGTTTCATTATGAAATAAGGAGATGAAAGTTCCATTCACATTTTTAACTGCTTGTTTTAATTCCAGAATTTTTTGTAAGCTTTGTTCGGGTGAAAGATTCATATAATCTTTTAAAGTAACATCCATAAAAGCAAATGGAAATATTTTTAATGGAGTCTGAATTTCAAAATCTAAATCGTAAAAGTAAAAAGGTGTGCAGGTGCTTGCTCTAAACCCAACGGTTTTTGCATATCCCATGCTATAATCTTGTTCTAAATCTAAGTCTATTAAATTTTGATATGTTTCTGGAATACTTAAACGTAAATAATGTTGCCTAGAAAATGTTATCGGAGTATTGATAATAGTTTCCAATCGTAGTTTTTCTTTCTTTAATTTTTCAATATTCTTCAGTGTAAAATAAGATGGATGCAATCCAATACTCGCATAGTCTGCTACCGATTTAATTAAAGACTTAAATTTATTATTTGATGATGAAATGTTTTTGTCAAATGTTGTATAATCACCTATTAAAAAGAAGAATAGAGTTGATACTTTATATTCCTTCTTAATTTTTAAAAGCTCATTAAATGTATCAAATTCATCTTTTTTAAAGTTAAAAACTGTTAGCAATCTATTCCAGAACTTTAAAAATCTAAATTGTAACATGTCCTTTAAAAAACCTCCAACCGTTCTCACAATTCCTTTATTTTTATAAGCAAAAGCAGCATCAACATCAATAGTTGAAATAATGTTAAAATCTCTCGTTTGATAAGTGTAATTTGGAAATTTATCTTTTAATGCTTCTAACAACTTATACACCCAAATATCTATAACCGGCTGTTCTATAAAATTATTTTTTACAGCTAAACTTTCTTCGGCAGGAAACCGCTCATGAATATCTTGCACATGAGGTAAATATTCTTCATATCTGCTAATTAAATAAAACCCTGCAGCAAAAATATCAAACGGAATGCTCGATTTTTCACCTGCTGCAAAAAAACAAGGAACATCATCCCATTGCGAAATTTGAATATCAATATCATTAATTCCTTGTTCAAATAACAAATCGTTGCTTCTTATAAAAAACTCAGTTCCTAAAGGAGTTTTTGAATACGTAATTTTGGGTCCATTATGTGCAACAAACTCATCAACCTTTGTAGTGAACGCAAGAGGTATTTGTAATATTCTCACAAAATAATGCTTAAATATATAGCTAAGTCGTGGTGTGATTTTATGAGTATATACTAATAGCATTTTATTACATATTGCTTTTATAAAATATTTTCATCGGCAAAGCTAAAGTACGCATTTTCTGTAATAATTAAGTGATCTAGTACTTTTATATCCAATGTTTCACCAGCCTGTTTCAATTTATTGGTAATGGATATATCAGCATTACTAGCTTGCAGTTTTCCTGATGGATGGTTATGACACAATATAACGGCCGTAGCATTAAGTTCAATCGCTTTTTTAAACACAAGTCTTACATCAACCAAAGTTCCAGTTAATCCACCTTTACTTAGTTGCTCTTTAAACAATACCTTGTTAGAATTATTTAAACAAATAACCCAAAATTCTTCATGCTGAAGTTCTCCAATTAAAGGTTGCATAAAATTAAAAACAGCCTTACTCGATGTTATTTTTGGTAATTCTAATGCCTCTTCCAATCGCCTTCGCCTACCTAATTCTAACGCCGTAATAATTGAAATTGCTTTTGCTTCACCAATCCCTTTAAACTTTATTAAATCTAAAACTGTTAATTTACCAAGGGTATTTAAATTATTATTTATAGAAGCTAAAATTCTTTTTGCTAAAGCTACAGCACTCTCATCTCTATTTCCAGAACCAATTAAAATAGCAATTAACTCAGCATCTGATAGTGCAACTTTTCCCTTTAACAACATTTTTTCTCGTGGCCTATCATCTTCAGCCCATGACTTTATAGAAGTCACTTTATTTTCATAACTCATTTTGCAATTTTTTTATCAAAGATAAGAGTAATATATTTGTTGCAAATATTTCAACATATGAAAATTATTATTGTTGGAGCCGGAGATGTTGGGTTTCACTTATCTAAGCTACTTTCTTTTGAATCTCAAGATATTTATCTTATTGATATGGATGCTGAAAAACTTGAATATGCAAGTAGCCATATTGATGTTATTACTATAAAAGGTGACGCAACCTCTGTAGCGCTATTAAGAGAAGTTAAAATTGAAAATGCTGATATTTTTCTAGCGGTTACAGAATCTCAAAACACCAATTTTACACTTGCCGTTATTGCAAAAAAATTAGGTGCTAAAAAAACCATAGCACGTATTTCCAACCATGAATTTTCACAGACAACTGAAATTGACTTTTCTGAAATAGGGATTGATAATATGATCTCTCCGGGTGAGTTAGCTGCTCATGAGATTAAAATGTTGTTAAATCAGTCCGCTTTTAATGACACTATTGAGTTTGAAAATGGGACGTTAAATATTTTAGGTAGTACATTAGAATATAATTCTCCATTAATTAATTTAACCGTTCAGGAAGCTCGTGAACGCTTTTCAGATGTTGAATTTATTACTATAGCTATTAAGCCCGAAAAAAGTGGTGAAACAATTATTCCTAGAGGGAATACAGTTTATCGTGCGAATGATCAAATTTATTTTTCAACACCCAAAGATAGCATAAAAAAACTCTACAGATTAATGGGTAAAACCCAATTTGGCCTAAAAGATATTATGATTTTAGGAGCGAGTAAAATTGGAGTAAAAGCAGCAAGAAATTTATGCGGAGGTGATTTTAATGTTAAATTAATTGAAATTGATAAAGAAAGAGCAAAAGATGTTGCTGAAAAATTACCTAATGCATTAATAATTAAAGGTGACGGTAGAAATGTTGAACTTTTAGAAGAAGAGAACATTGCTCAAATGGATGCATTTGTAGCTGTAACAGGGAACTCTGAAACCAACATTATGTCTTGCCTTGTTGCTAAATCTAAAGGGGTTAAAAAAACGATTGCCTTAGTTGAAAATATGGATTATATCAATATTTCTCAAACTATTGGAATTGATACCTTAATAAATAAAAAATTATTAGCAGCAAGTGCTATTTTTAAACATGTAAGAAAAGGAGAAGTATTAAAATTGGCCAACTTACATAATGTCGATGCTGAAGTTTTAGAGTTTAGAGTTAAAGAAAACTCTCCTGTAACAAAAAAGCTTGTAAAAGATATTAAATTAACAAAAGATGGAGTATTTGCTGGTGTAATTAGAGATGGAATCGCGATGATGACATTTGGTGATTTTCAAATATTAGCTGGTGACAAAGCCGTTGTTTTTTGCCTACCCGAAGCTATTACTAAGGTTGAAAAATTATTTAATTAGCAAATGAAGCATCTTAATATTAAAATTATAATAAGCTTTTTAGGTCTAACCTCTATGCTAAATGGTTTATTTATGTTAGCCGCGGTTCCGTTTAGCATATACTATAACGAAACTGAAAAATGGGGCATTTTAAGTGCTGGCTTAACTACCATTCTCTTAGGTTTTTTATTATGGTTTTTTAATAGAAACGCTAAAAAAAACTTACAAAAAAAGGAAGGCTATTTAATTGTTACTTTAGGATGGTTAATGCTAACATTTACAGGCACATTACCTTATGTTTTTACAGATTCAATACCAAGTTATACCGATGCCTTTTTTGAAACTTTATCTGGGTATTCAACCACAGGATCATCTATTTTAAACGATATTGAAATAATGCCAAAAGGAATTTTATTTTGGCGAAGTGCAACCCATTGGATTGGTGGAATGGGAATTATTGTTTTAACTGTTGCTATTTTACCTCTTTTAGGAATTGGAGGAATGCAATTATTTATGGCCGAAGCACCTGGTCCTTCAGCAGATAAAATGCATCCTAGAATTACTGAAACTGCTAAAAGGCTTTGGCTTATTTATTTTCTATTGACATTTACTGAATTTTTTCTACTAAAATTTGCTGGAATGAACTGGTTTGATGCTATAAATCATGCAATGGCAACTATGAGTACAGGTGGATTTTCAACTAAAAATGCAAGTGTAGCACATTGGAATGGATCTCCTCTTATTCAATATATTATAATCGCTTTTATGTTAATTGCAGGTACTAACTTTGTATTAACTTACTTCGCATTAAAAGGAAAGATTGGTAAAGTTTTTAAAAGTGAAGAGTTCAAATATTACTTTTTTGGAATTATTGGTTTAACCCTTTTAATTAGCTTTTTAATTGTAAACTATCAAGATCCTAATTTATCAACTACTATTAATCACCCTAAACCTTGGGGTGAAGTAGAAAGTGCATTTAGACATGCCGCATTCCAAGTAACCTCAGTACTTACAACAACTGGTTTTGTTAGTGCTGATTTTACCATGTGGAATTCATTTGCAACTATGCTTATGTTTTCGCTCTTTTTTATTGGTGGATCTGCAGGATCAACCAGTGGAGGTATTAAAATTGTGCGACATATTGTAATGATTAAAAATAGTTTTTATGAATTTAAAAAATTATTACACCCAAATGCAATAATTCCTGTTAGGTATGACGGTAGTGGTGTTCCAAAAAACATTATTTATAATATTTTGGCATTCTTTATTATGTATATGCTAATTTTTATTTTGAGCTCTATTATTTTAACTTTTTTTGGATTAGATTTTCAATCTGCCATCGGTGCTGCAGCTTCGTCGTTAGGTAATATTGGTCCCGCAATAGGTTCTGTTAGTCCGGTTGATAATTATGCACATTTATCAATCCCTGCGAAATGGTTTTGTTCATTTTTAATGCTTATTGGAAGGCTAGAATTGTTTACTGTTTTAATTTTATTAACTCCATTTTTTTGGAATAAAAATTAACATTCTTACTTAGGAAAAAAAATTACTTTAATAACGGACAACCACAATTTCTGCAAATGTGCTCATCTTAATAATAGTCACATAAAAGAAAATCTTAGCATTCAATTTTCGCCAATTCCTTAAGTAAATTCTAGGTTTGAAAATAAAAAAACATTTGGAATAATCCCATTATTTTTTCATTTGGCATAGGATTAGTGTTCATTTCAAAAAAATGGAATACTTATAAAAAAGCAGAAAAATTAAATTAACTCTTTAAATTTATTAAAATCTATTCCTCCATAATTTCCTGAGCTCATTAATAATATTGCTGTATTATTAAAATTTTGATCAAACAAATAAGTTCTAAATTCTTCAGCATTTGTGAATACAATTAAATCATCCCTTTCAAAAGCATCTTTAATTTGATTTGAAGATACATTTTCAAGTCGTTTTATCTCAACTGCTTTTGGAGAATAAAATACAACTGCTTTGTCTGCACTATCTAATGCGCCTTTATACTCTTTCAAAAATTCAGCATTTAAACTACTATATGTGTGTAGTTCTAAACAAGCAATAACTTTTCTGTTCTTATATTGATTTTTTACTGCTTTTGTTGTTGCTTCAACTTTACTTGGTGAATGCGCAAAATCTTTAAAAACTACTGTGGAGTCATTTTCCATAATTTTTTCTAGTCGCTTACTTGCGCCTTTGAAAGTAGAAATAGCTTCATAAAATTCATCTTCATCGATTCCCATATGCTGGCAAATCCATTTTGCTCCTGCTAAATTTTGTAAATTATGTTTTCCAAAAATTTCTAAAGGCATTTCTCCTAAAGACGTTTCTAACAATGTAATACCGTTTTCTATTCGATAATTTGGAGTTTTATA
>NZ_JABDRI010000027.1 GCF_013041805.1 Lutibacter sp. | reverse complement strand
GTTGTTTGTGCTGGTGAATTGGTACCTCCAATAACATTAACGGCAAGTTCTCCTTTTTCAGGAACTGGCACCTCATTTGTTTGGAGTGGAGATAATAATGTCGCCATTGGATTAGGAACAATAGGTGGTTCTACATCTCCAATACCTCAATTTACTGCGACTAACTCAACAGGCTCTACTATTACATCTACTTTTACTGTAATTCCTACTTTTGATGGATGTGATGGAACACCTATAACTTTCACTATTGATGTTTTACCCGATAATTTTGCAGGAACATTAACTTTTGATATTTGCTCTGGAGATACGTTCACTCAAACTTTAACAAGTAGCATACCCGGAACGATAGATTGGTTTAGAGCTGCTGTTCCTGGAATTTTAGAAGGAACGAGTTCGGGTATTGATATTATAAATGAAGTACTCACTAATACAACCGATACTACGATTTCTGTAACTTACGATTTAACATTACCTAGCGGTCCTACTTGTAATGATACTCAATTTATTGTAGTGAATGTAGCTCCGCTACCTTCTGACGCAACAGTTATTACTGGTGGACCTCAGCAAGTTTGTGCAGGTGATTCTGGAAATGTATATAATACAGCTGTCATTCCAAATGCAACTTCATATGTTTGGACATTACCTGATGGAAGCAATGTTACAACACCTACAAATAGCATCAGTATCAATTATGCAGTTACTGATACCTCAGGAAATTTAACTGTTCATGGAGAAAATTCATGTGGAATTGGAGGGGAATCTCCAAACTATCCTATTACCATTATAGCACAGCCCACTTTACTAAGTAGTTTAACACCTGCTAATATATGTTCAGAAGACATCTTTAATTACACACCTATTAGTAGTGCTTTTGGGGCTAGTTTATCTTGGACGAGAGCCATACAACCTGGCCTATCAAATCCGCCAGGTATAGGTAATGATGACATATCAGAGAGCTTAATTAATGCTACGAATGCTACTTTACCTGTGGTATATACATACACCATAACAACAATTGAAGGTTGTATAAATACCCAAAATGTTACAGTATTAGTTGACCCATTACCTCAATTAACAAGTCCTACTGCACCAACAGCCGTATGTTCTGGATCCCTTTTTAATATACCGTTATTAAGTGATGTAGCCGGGCCAGTTTCTTGGTCAAGAGTTGTTTTTCCGGGAATAGCAGAAGCCTCTAGTTCAGGCTCTAATTTTATAAATGAGTCATTAACAAATACAACAAACGCAACCATATCAGTACCTTATACAATCACACTACCTACTTCAACAGCAGGATGTACATCTCCACCAATAACAATTTTTGTAGACGTTGAACCATTACCTCTTGATGCTGTAAGTATTACCAGTGGTCCTCAAACTGTTTGTGCGGGATCTTCAGGTAATGTATATATTACAGATGTAATACCAAACGCAACTACTTATGAATGGACATTACCTAACGGAAGTATTGTAGCCACTAACTTCCCAACAATTACAATTAGTTTTGCATTAAGCGAAACATCAGGGAATTTAAGTGTACATGGTGTTAACTCATGCGGCAATGGAGGTGAATCTGCAAATTATTCTATCACAATAGTGGCGCCTCCTACGCTGTCAAGCTCATTAACTCCTCCTGCCGTGTGTTCTGGAGAGCCTTTTATTTACTTTCCTACCAGCACACCTGCTGGGGCTACATACACTTGGGAAAGAGCTTTACAACTTGATATTTCAAACCCGCCGGGCGCCGGCATTAATGATATTAATGAAATTCTAATTAATTCAACTAATAGTCCAATTCCTGTTGATTATACCTATACTATTACCACACCTGAAGGTTGCCAAAATACTGAAACCGTTACAGTAATTGTTAACCCATTACCTACACTAACCAATCCTCCAATTTTACCTGTAGAAGTATGTTCCGGGACTCCTTTTATTTATACTCCAAATAGTAGTACTCCAGGAACCATATTGTGGTCAAGAAATGCTATTCCAGAAATTTCAGAGCCATCTGTTAGTAATAGTTCAGCACCTACAATAAATGAAACATTAAACAATATTACATCTTTTCCAGTATCCGTTACATATGAGTTAATATTACCTGCAACAACTGAAGGATGCACAAATACTGTTAGTTTTGATGTAGTTGTTAACCCAGTTCCTTCAGATGCAACTACTATAGTTAGTGGCCCCCAAACAGTCTGTGCAGGATCCACTGGAAATGTTTATAATGCGAATCCAATTCCTAATGCAACTTCCTACCTATGGACATTGCCTAATGGAAGTACAAATACTACAACTACAAGTCAAATTACCATTAATTATACATTTAGTAATGTTTCTGGAAACCTAACTGTACAAGGTGTAAATTCGTGTGGTTTAGGAGCCGTTTCAGCGAGCTATCCAATAACGGTAATAGCACCTCCAATTTTAACAAGCCCAACATCACTTCCTGATATTTGTTCGGGAGATACGTTCACTTATAATCCAACTAGTAGCTCTCCCAATATAAATTTTTCTTGGATAAGAAACTTACAATTCGGTATTGCAAATGCACCTGGAGTAGGAACTAATGGAATAAGTGAAACTCTTATTAATACAACTACAAATCCTATTTCTGTTGAGTATATTTATACCTTGACAACCCCAACTCCAGAACTCTGTGAAAATACTGAAACAATAACAGTTATTGTAAACCCTTTACCTACTTTAATAAGTTCAAATGCTCCACCTCCAGTATGTTCTGGAACTTCTTTTACTATACCATTGACAAGTAGTGAACCAGGCCTAATAACCTGGAATAGAAATACAATTAGTGGAATATTAGAGGGTTCTAATTCCGGTTCAGGAGATATTACTGAAACATTAAATAATTTAACAGACTCAACAGTTTCTGTAACTTATGAAATAACATTACCAACTACCTCAAATGGATGTTCAGATGTTGTATATATAACTATTGATATTGAAGCTGTACCTTCTAATGCGACTACTATTCTTAGTGGCCCTAATTTAGTTTGTGCTGGTACGAATGGGAATGTATATACTGTAGGAGCTATTACTAATGCAACTTCTTATGAATGGACATTACCTAATGGAAGTATCAATACAACCGCTACAAATTCAATTACTATAAATTATGCTTTGACAGATGTATCTGGGAATCTTAGTGTTCATGGAGTTAATTCTTGCGGAATTGGTGGTGAATCTGCTAATTATCCAATAACAATAATTGAACCTCCAACATTATCGAGTGGATTGACTCCTGCTGATATATGTTCGGAAGATTTGTTTACTTATACTCCTTCAAGCATTAGTACAAATGCTACTTTTTCTTGGACCAGAGCTATTCAAAGCGGAATTTCAAATCCAGCAGGAAGTGGAAATGATGACATTAATGAAATCTTAATCAATACAACAAATGCACCAATAGGTGTAGATTACGTTTATACAATAAATACACCTGATGGATGTGAAAACATACAAACTGTAACTGTATTTGTAAATCCACTCCCTCAATTAACAAGTTCAACAATAACAACAGAAATTTGTTCTGGAGATTCATTTACTTATATTCCAACGAGTACTACTAATCCTAGTACTATTAATTGGACAAGAATTCCAGCAGCAGGGATTTTAGGTGCTGCCTCAGGCTCAGGAAACATAAGTGATACATTAATAAATTCTACAGGCTTACCAATTCTAGTTACCTATGAATTAGACTTAACACCAACAGGACAAGGATGTACTGACACAGTTACGATTAGTGTTATAGTAAACCCACTACCTATTGCCAGTATTTCTGGTGGAGGAAGTACTTGTTTAAACAGTACAGAAAATTTAATTGTATTCACAGGTACGAATGGAACAGCACCATATACATTTACCTATAACATTGATGGATTAGGTCCTTATTACATTACGACAACCTCTGGTAATAGTATTGCTGTGCCTTCATCATCAAGTGCGGCAGGAACATTTGTTTATGACTTAATTAGTGTTCAAGATTCAAGTACAACTAGTTGCTCTAACCCACAAACTGGAACAGCGAGCATCACAGTAAATTCTTTACCAATATTAATAATAACAAATCCAATACCTGTTTGTGAAATTGATACAGTTGATTTAACAGATATAGCTATTACTGCAGGTTCAGATGCTGGTTTGGCATTTTCTTATTTTACTGATGCAACTGCTACAACGCAATATCTTACACCAACTGCGGCCACTGAAGGAACATATTATATTATGGCGACTAATAGCAATGGATGTTCTGTTATTGAGCCTGTAACGGTATCAACAAGTCCTACACCAACGGTAACAGTAAGCAATGTTACTGTTTGTGAAGGTGATGTAGCTACAATATCAGCAATACCTAGCCCACCAGGCGCTTATGATTATAATTGGACGAATTTACCTATTGGAGTTCCAAATCCAGGAAATGTTGCCTCTTTTACAGCTTCTATTGCTGGCGACTATACAGTTGATATAACAAATCAAACGCTGCCAAATTGTGTAAGCTCAACAGCAACGGGTACAGTGACTTTAAATCCTTTACCAGATGCAACTATTACGGGTTCAGCCTCATCAATATGTACTGATGATTTCGCAACAATTAGTTTTACAGGAAGTCTAGGAACAGTTCCGTATACTTTTTCATATAATATTAATGGTGGAGCAACTCAAACAGTTCTATCTGCAGGAACCACAGCTACTATTAACGTAAACACAAGTGTTTCTGGTAATTATAACTTTAATTTGATAAGTGTTACGGACTCAAGCAGTACTGCTTGTACGCAACTACTTACGGGTTTGAGTTACTCAATTGAGGTTTTACCACCTCCTAGTTTAACTATTTCGAATCCTGCTCCAATTTGTGCAGGTGATACTGTAGATTTACAAACCACCATTACGCCTTTTGATAGCGGATTAACCTATAGTTATTGGGCAAATATCGGTGCAACTATTGCGTTAAGTAATCCGAATGCTGTTAATGAAGGAACATACTTCATTAAGGCTACAAATAGTGCGGGTTGTTCAAGTATTGCTGAAGTTGTTGTTAGCGCAATAGCTTTACCAACAGTAACCATAAATAGCGAAACCATTTGTGAAGGAGATATTGCAACATTAATAGCAACACCTTCCATAACTGGTAGCTATAATTATAATTGGAGTGTTCCTTCAGGTGCTATAAACCCTGGTAATGTATCAACTTTCACTACTTCCATTGCAGGAAATTATTCAGTTTTTATCACTGATCAAAATGCTCCATTCTGTGAAAGTACTACTTCGACCAGTATTGTAACTGTAAATCCTTTACCAACAGCGGTAATATCATCTTCAGACACTGAAGTTTGCCTAAATGCACCAGTAACATTAACATTTACCGGATCCTTAGGTACAGCTCCATATACGTTTGAATATATTGATGAGAATGGAGCAACACAAACTATTGTATCTATTTTAGATACAGCAACTATTAATGTACCAACGAACACTTCCGGGATTTACAATTATACTTTGGTAAGTGTGGCTGACTCGAGTTCTACTTCTTGTTCACAAAATCAATCTGGTACAGTATCAATTACTATCCGAGATTTACCTATAGTTGATGCTGGACCAAGCACAATTGATGTTTGTGTAGGTGAAGAAATTACACTTACTGCAACAGGAACAGCAACGTCCTATACTTGGAATAATGGTATTACAAATGGTGTTCCGTTCACTCCTATAATTACAGGAACCTATACAGTTACAGGAACTGATAATTTTGGATGTGAAAATACAGATGATATTATTATAAATGTTTTACCTGCTATAAGTGCTACAATAACAGATCCTTATGACTATACTCTTTGTGAAGGAGCAACTCCTCCTATAATTACTTTTGAAGGAGCAAATGGTACGGGTGGTTATACCTTTTATTATACAATATCTTCAGATTTATTAACAACTGATATAACAGGTTCAATTACTACCGCCGGAAATACGGCAGTTTTAACACCTCCAATACCAACTACAACACCAGGTGATTTTTTAGTTACCTTAGATAGTGTAGATTCCGGTTCTTGCAGTAATGGTGGAATTATAGAACCTTCTCAAGCATTCGTAACTGTTTTAGAAGCGGGTATTGTTCCACTAAACCTTATAGAAGTAAATCAATTAGTTTGTGAAGGTGACCCTATTGTAGATATTATTTTTGATATTAACGGCTCTCCTACGGATGCATTTGTAGAAGGTTTACCTACAGATGTATCAAGTGAGTATATTCCTAGTGCAACACTTGGAGTTCCAGGAACATTAACAATTTCAGGAATAGCATCATCAGCAGGTACTTTTAATTATACTGTTAAAACATCAGGAGCCATAATAGGTTGTAATTCAGAATTTGTTGGCACAATTGAAGTAAACCCAAAAGGAAATCTAAGTTTATCTATACCAGAATCTGATGTTCAAGCTATTTGTATTAACACAGCCATTGAACCTATAACCTATAATTTAGAAGGAAGTGCGAATGGAGCAGCTGTTACGTTTTCACCTGCTACACCTGCAGGTATTTCATGGGCAGTTTCAAGTACATCAGTAATTATATCCGGAACTCCAATTGAGGCAGGGGAGTTTACTTACACAATTGAAACATTTTCAACAACTACAAGTTGTGCGCAAGCAGTTGCAACTGGATCTCTTACTGTAAATAGTAGTGATATCACGCTTGTTTCAGGTGACCCTGATCCAATCCTATGTATAAATACACCGTTAATTTATCCTATCTCATATGAGATCACAAATAATCCAAATATTACTTTAGGAGGAACTTTGATTTTAACAGGTGATTTACCTGATGGTATAACGTTCGATTCACTCACTGGTATTATTGATGGTACTTCAACAGAGGCCGGTATTTTCACATATACTATTGAATCATCAACAGGCTGTGGAAACACCTTATCAGGAACAATAACAATAAATGATTCTTTACCAAATATAGAAATTGAAGGAGGGCTTCAAGAAATTGAAGTTTGTGAAGGTAGCGAAATAACTTTAACAGCTACAGGAGCTGATACGTATGAATGGTATCTAAGCGAAGACCTTGATGCAAGTGGCAATCCTATTGCTCCTCCTCGCTCTACTGGCGATACTTTTACAGTGATTCCGACAGTAAATGGTACTTATTTTGTAATTGGTAGTGTAACTGGAGGTTGTGCTAATATGGCAGAAATTAATGTACTATTAAAACAACCTATTTCAGCAACTATTGAAGGAAACGTTTTTTATGAAGTTTGTAAAGACTCTGAAGAACCTACTATTACATTTAAGGCAATAAATGGTATAGCACCTTACACATTTACATATAGTATAGGTACAATTATAAATACAGTAGCTTCGCCTGTTTCAAGTGATACTGTCACTATTAATATACCTACTAATATAGCGGATACATATAACATTGAATTAATTAGCGTAGAAGATTCTGGCAGTTTATACTGCTCTCCTATACAATTATTACAACCAACATCTGCTGTTGTTACAATAGTTGATTCTGGGGTCTACCCTCAAGCTGGCACAGCAATTTACCAAACCTTATGCGAAGGAGACTTAATGAGTCCAATTACATTTGATATCACCGGTGATGCTACAAACGCTTTTGCTGAAGGATTACCTTCAGGTGTTACAAGTTCTTTTGTTGGGAATGTATTAACTATTTCTGGTACACCAACTGTAAGTTTTGATTATACTGTTGTTACATCCGGTCTTTCAACCGAATGCAATTCTTCTTTTACAGCAAGTATCACAGTAGATGAAAACGATACCTTAACACTTATAAGCCCTCAATCAACAGATGCGCAAGAAATTTGTGCGTGCACGACTATAGAGCCTATTTCATATGAATTAGGTGGCGGTGCAACTGGAGCAACTGTAACCGGTTTACCTTTAGGAATTAATTGGAGTATTGTAAATAACATAATTACTATAGAAGGTAACTCTTGTGATACCCCAGATAATTATACTTATACCATAACAACTCAAGGTATTTGTGGCTCAACAACAATTGATGGTATGATTACAATTATTGATCCAGATGCTCTTCAATTAACAATTGGCGAGGCAGATACAACTGTTTGTGTAAATACAGCTTTAGTATCAAATATCCAATATCAATCAACTCCGGGTCAAACTCTAATTTTAACTGGAGCACTGCCTCCAGGAGTAAGCTTTACAAGTGATATAGTTACTGGTAGTGCTGTAATTCAAGGAACTCCAACATTAAGCGGTGTTTATAATTACAGCATTTCAACTGGCAATGATTGTAGTACTGAACTTTCAGGTACTATTACCGTTGAAGATGGTGCTTTTATAAATTATTTAAGTGGTGAATTAAGTCAAATTGCTTGTTTAAATTCAGCAATTGAACCAATTCGTTTTGCGGTTCCAAATAGTCTTCAGGATATAACTTTCTCTCCTGAATTACCACCTGGTATTTCTTATTTAATAGTGGATGGTGAACTTATAATTTCTGGAACTCCAACGGCATTAACAAGCAATCCAAATATAATTACTCTATCAACAAGTATAATTTGTAATGACTTTGCTACTACCGAAATTGAATTAATAATTCAAGAGGTTCCAACCATAACACTAGAGTCAAATTCTGGTCTAGTTACGCAATCGGTTTGTCAAAATAATGAAATTGACCCAATCGTATTTACAGTAAGCCCAATAGGAACTGTTATTGATGAAACGCTACTTCCTAGTTTTATTAATGTTAACTTTGATTCAGTTACTGGAACTTATGTGCTAACAGGAGCTCCTATTAGTACAGGTTCATTTAATTTTCAAATACAAACATTAACCAATACAAATTGTAGCGCAGAAATAAATGTTAGCATAGAAAATTTATATGCAGCTGTATCCATTGAGTTAGCATCAGGTTCAGAAAATCAAACTCTTTGTTCATTTACAGATCCAATTGAGGATATTGTTTATAATATAGATGGTATTTTACCAAGTACGAATGTTATAAGCGTAACAGGTTTACCTTCTGGAATAAGTGCAACACAAATAACCTCTTCCACTGGTGTTATATTAACTCTAAGTGGACAACCATCTGAATCAGGAATATTTGAATATGAAATAGTATATGATAACTGTGGAACGGTAAAAACAGGTGTATTAGAAATCTCCTCTCCCATGTCTATTAATGCAGAAGTAACACAAACTACTTGTAATGGAACCGATGGAGAAATAAGTGTTTCTATTTTTGGTGGTGTACCTTTTATTGATAGTACAGGAAATCCACTATATAATATTACTTGGGAGGGACCAAATGGATTCCGTCAAAATCAAACTACAATTACTGGGCTAGATCCTGGAGATTATACATTAAGTGGTTTTGATTCAATTGGTTGTGCATTACCAAGTCAAACATTTACTATTAATCCTGTATCGCCATTAATAGTTACATTACTTAATACAACAAGTATTAATTGCAATGAGGTTTGTAACAACTTTGATTTTACTGGTGGGTCTGAAATTTATACCGAATTCTTGCTAGAATCTGTTAATCAGCAATCACAATTATGGACACCAATAATACCGGATAATAATAATTACTACAATATTTGTGATTTAAATACCGGAATGTATAGATTAAGTGTTACTGATAGTAATGGTTGTACCTCAACTCCATATGTATTTACTGTTGAAAGTAACGGCGAGCTTTCAATTGAAAATATTATTTTGGATGAGAACATTTGTAATGGGACACAAGGATCTATATATGTTGAAGTTAATTCAGTTGATCCTAATTTAAATTTCTATTATAATGATGTATTAGTTTCCTCTGAAAATTTAGGAGATAACATCTATGAACTTATAATGAATGAGTCAAGTTTAAATGGAATATTACGAGTTACAAATTCTCAAGGCTGTTCAGATGAAGAGATTCTTTCAACACAAACTGTAGATGACTTTGATTTTGAATTTACATCGTTAGATTTTCAATCATCAGGATATATAGGCGTTAATTCTAGTATTGAATTTACAAATTTATCAAATATAGGCAACCCCGCTGAATATAATTATGTAGTTTGGGATTTTGATGATAATACACCTTTTAGAGTGTTTTATAACCCAGAAGATTTAGCATATAACTCAGACGGTGAGAATATTGAAACTGTTTTTCATACGTACACAAATGATGGTATTTATGATGTTACCTTAACAGTTTACAACAGCACTGGTTGTTCAAAATCAGTAACTAAAACTATTATTGTAGGTAAAGGAGCTACTATTATACTTCCAACTGTTTTTTCACCAAACTATGATGGAATTAACGATTTCTTTGGACCTTCATTTAATGGTATAAAAGAAATTACGATGTACATTTATGATTCTTGGGGTAATTTGGTTTACGAAGCCTCAAATAATGATATTTCAACCGAAAATAATTTAGGTGAGTTAAGATGGGATGGTATTGAGCCTGTTAATTCTGAACCAAAAAATAGTTCTTATAGGTGTTATATTATCGCCAAAACGCTCGATGATAAGAAAATTGAAAAAACAGGCAGATTCTTAATTGTACAATAAATTTATAAATATTACTCATGATGACTAAACTACTCCATTTTATAATATTAGTATTCTGTGTTAATTTAATGTACAGCCAAGAATATTTTTATAATAATCAAAATAAAATTACAGGAACTTTAAACCCAAGTTTTTATGGATTTGGAGAAACCTCTCAACTTGGGGTTATATATGGTAACGAAAGCATTGTAAATGGCGATAGTAATATTGAAAATAGCTTCGCCTTTGGATCTGCTTTCTTTGAAGATTATAACTTTTCTTTAGCTCTTGATGTTAATTTATTTCAAATTAATGCTTTGGGATATTCAGCTTCACAAGTAAATGCTCATTATATCTATAAAACTAATTTAACCTATGATTGGATATTAAATTCATCACTTTCAATTGGCTATGGAAATAATAAACTTGATTATTCTGATTTAGTATTTGAAGATCAAATTGATGTTTTAACTGGGAATATCTCTGGAATAAGCATAGATCCTGTAAATGTAAATAATAGAGTAAATTATTTTGATTTGGGTGCTGGTGCACACATACATAATAGTAGAAATTTATTTTTTGGTTTAAATTTAAAACATATCAATCAACCAAATACCTCCTTCAATAGTGAAACAAAAGTCGCGAAAGATCTCTTTATGTCATTTCAAGCAGGATATGAACACGATTTAAACCCATACAATAGAGGTGTATTGCCATCGAATTCCTATTTATTTCTGTTTGGTTCTTTCTCTAAACAAGGAGCTAAATCTCGAGTTGATTTATATCAACAAGCTATAATTGAAAATTTTTCTTTAGGATTAAGCCAACATTTAAACAACTATTTGGGGGCTAGTTTAACAACTATTGGAGCTTCAGCTAGTGTCTATCTTGATCAAATGGAAATAGGCGCTAACTATTCTTTTGAATTAAGCAATAATAATCTAACAGGAGTAGCTTATAACTATTTTGAAATTTTTATCCTTTTTGATTTCTATCAATTTAGACAATTTAGAAGAGGAAATAATAGTCGGTTTTTCAATTTTAATTAATTAAAAATGACTAGAAATGCTTTAGAATAAAAAAAGCAACGATTCACATCGTTGCTTTTTTTATTAATTAAAATAAATATAGATTTATTTAGGATCTAGAATTACATCTATACGCTCAGCAATATCTTCTAAATGATATTTTTTAGTTGTATTTGTTGTTGCGTTCGCTGCTCTTTGAGCATCTCTTTTAATTCTTTTTAATTCACCTCGAACCACAGGAATAACATCAGATCTCTTTACTGTAACTGCCGTTCTTTTCCCCCAACTTGTTGGCTTAATATCTTTAGATGTCATTAATTCACCTAATCTTTCAACATGAGCTCTTTGCAAATTTCTACGATAGGTGTCTATAGATTTTCCTGAACGAAGTTCAGACCAAATACTATTTCTTAAATCTGACATCATTGAAACCAATCTATAAGCGTCAGACCCATTTAAAGTCTCATTCTCAACCATTCTTGTCATCCTACCTAAATCAAGAATATTATTTAAGGCTCTTACTTGTAAACTAGTAATTCTTTCAGTAATTCCAGAATACTCAGTTCTACCAATAATTTCTTTATCAATCAACCATGTTGGCGTTGTAAACAACTGTTGATTTACAAAATTTAAACAATTCTTTTGATGATCTTTATCAACGTGTGTATATACAGGACCTTCTTGATCATAGGTTTTATATACTTCATAAACGCCACCTATATTTGAAGAAACATGACCCATATATCTGTTAAATTGAGAAATAACATGCCCATACATCATTTCTAAATCATCATAATTTTTACCTTTTTCAGCTGTCCAATCAATTAAATTAGGAACAATTCGTTTCAAATTTGCAATTCCATAAGCACTTGCTTTAATAGCATCATCACCTAAATCCTCTGTTTGAGAACTTGGATCTATTACGCTACTTTGCTGACTTCCAAAACGATATAACGGATCATTTTCATGCGCTAAAATCCAACTATCTAATGTTTCTTTTTCATCTTCTGCAGTTTCAGCATTTAAAATTGGACGGTAACCCCAACTAATAGCATATTTATCATATACTCCAATGTTTGGCATTAATTTAACTCCTTTATCTTCAGGTTGAGCCACATAGTTAAAACGTGCATAATCCATAATAGATGGTGCTGTACCATATTTTTGTGTAAATGTAGCAGAACGCAACGAATCAACCGGATACTTAGAACTGCTTCCCATATTGTGTGGTAAGCCTAATGTATGTCCTAATTCATGAGAAGATACAAATCGAATTAAACTACCCATAACCTCATCTTTAAATTGAACCGATTGTGCTTCAGGATTTATTGCAGCCGTCTGAACAAAAAACCAACCTTGCAATAAACTCATCACATTATGATACCAATTAATATCCGATTCTAAAATTTCACCTGATCGTGGATCACTTACATGTGGTCCATTTGCATTTGGTATTGGAGAAGCTAAGTATCTAATCACAGAATATCTAACATCTTCTGGACTCCAATCTGGATCTTCTTCTGGAGTTGGAGGATCTTTTGCTATAATTGCATTTTTAAATCCAGCCGCCTCAAATGCAACCTGCCAATCCTCTACTCCATCTTTTATAAATTGTACCCATTTTTTTGGAGTCGCTCTATCTATATAATACACAATTTGTTCTTTAGGCTCAACTAATTCACCTCTTTTAAACTTTTCAATATCTTCATCTTTCACTTCCAATCTGTAGCGATCTAAAAAAGTAACCTTTTCACTTTTTTGAGCTTCTGAACCATAATCTGTTTGTGAAGTTGTAAACCATCCAACTCTTTGATCAAAAATCCTTCTTTTCATTGGCTCTTTAGGAAGCAAAATCATAGAGTTACTCATTTCAACTGAAACTGTACCTGTACTGGAGTTTGATGGTGGTGCACCTGCTGCATAAGTTTTTACATGACGCGTTTCAATATTTAAAGGGTAACTTTTTACACTTTCAATAAATGATTTTTTAGTATCTAGACGGGTAATTTTGTATCCCTTTCTAACATAATCAGGTAGACCAATTGCTTTAACATCGGTTGAAAACAATTCAGTTGCATCAATAACTGTTGCTGTCTTATCTTCAGAAAATGCTTCAATTGGAAATGCAAAAAGCACAGGCTCAAAATTAGAATTTACAACAGCTTCGTGAACAGGTAATTCTTCATCCGCAACTACATTTTGCGATACAACTCTTAATAAAATTTGTTTGTCTTTTTTTTGCCAACGTAACATTTGTGTATTCGCCTTTTGCCCTCCAAAACTTCTATTGTTTGAAGTGTTCTTAGCTATTCTTGTCACCATTAACATCTCTCTTTCCAACAATGAATCAGGTATTTCAAATAAATATTTACCATCAATTTTATGAACTTTAAACAAACCATCATCGGTTGTAGCTTCCTTAGTAACTACCTTGCTATAAGGCTGAATTTCTCCCTTTTTAGGTTTTGCCGGTGGTGTTGGCTTAACAATTTCATCTTTTTTCTTTTTCTTTTTTCTCTGAGCTTCTACTGGTAAAGAAACACCAACAATTAACATTAAAGTTAATAAACTAGTTATAATTTTTTTTGTCATAAAATTTAGTTTGTTTAAAATAAAAAACGAATATATTAAACAACTTTGCAAAATTTCTTAAATATATGTTAAAGAAAAAGCAGCTTTATGAGGATAAAACTGCTTTTATAATTTCGAAAAACAAACTATTTGCTAATCATTTTTTAGTCTTTTTAATTGCCTTTGAATTTTTTTAATGGCACTTTCAATAGGCTTTTCTGGTTCTATTACATTATATTCACCCCAGAAATTAGGATCAGAAAATCCAGTGGATCTATCACTCATTATTACAGAAGATCTCATTCTATCTTTTGACCTTATTAATTTAGATGCTAAGTTTCTTTCCCAATTCGTTATCGCCATTTCAATTGTAGTATAATAAATAGTGTTAAACCATTTTTTATCCCAATCTATTTTAAAGCCTAACTCAATTCTACTATAGCCATAATACCATTTTCCGTCCTTTTCGCGATAATCTACTTGATATTCAGCTTGTACTGGAAGTACCTTTGCCCCTTTTGGTTTTTTAACTATAAAAACTTTGCTTGCTTTTTCCTTGTTCTCTAAATTTAAGCTGAATTTAGCATTGGTTAAAGCGAATGTTTGAGCATCTATATATAGTTTTCCATAAAAAGAAGGATTGGTAACATATTTTTTTTGTTTAAAATCAACTACATAAATAAGCCTATTATCAATTTTTGTAGATCTATCAAAGGTAAAATCATAAATTTCAACCATATCTGGTGCGAAAAAAAACTCAGGATATTTCATAATATCAATATATAAGGTATTAAATGGGCCTCCCTTAAGTTTAAAAGCAACAGTATCTAATTTTGAATAATCCGTATTTCTTCGTGATTTAAGTAATTGAATCATGTCTTTCCTTGAATTTGTATAAGACTGTTTATCAATTTTAACAACTGCTTCTGACAAGCTAACATACGTTCTTCTTTTCTTTATTGTTTCTCTATAAAAAGCAGTCATATTTGTTAATTCCGTATCATAATTATCTCCTTTTCGCTTCAATACTTCTAAAATTAAAGACTTTGCATCTTTTACTGCAATGTTTACTTCAGATAATTCTTCTATATACGTTTCTAATTTTATAACTGTTTTTGAACTAAAATTAGACAAGTTTAAAACTTTACTCGTATAACCTAAAAACGAAATAGTAACATCTTTATAGGCATAAACTTTAGGAACTTTTAATAGAAATTCTCCTTGGGTATTTGAAATTGTACTGATATTTGTATCATCAATAGTTAACGAAGCAAATACTAATGGTTTTTTGGTTTTACTATCGATAACCTTTCCTTTGTATTCATTAAATCCAATTGAATCATTCAAAATTAGATTTGTTGAAGCAGTGCCAAAATTTTGGAATAAAATAGTAAAAACTAAAAATAGCATTGATTTAAAAAAACTCTTAGGTAATATGTATGATTTATAAGTAGACATAGTAGTAAATTTATGATATGAATATATTTTACTAAATTAATGATTAAAATAGTTATAGAAAAGTTAAAAAATATATTCTAGTAATTTTAACTCTTGAAAACCTCTAATCATGTACTTATATATTAAGCCAGTAGGTAAGTTTTAAATTAAAGGAGCGCGTTCTTGGAGCAAAAACTTGATCTGTAAAATAATTATCATTGTACACAATAAATAAATCTGAAAGTGGAGCAAATCTCCATTGCAATCTTGTATTTACACTAAAATTAGCATCTTGACTGTTAAATTGAATAAATGTTGCCCAAAATATATTTTTACTAAAAGTAATATCCACTTTTGGTCCAATTAACCAGATTGATGCTGTTGGATAAGGACTTGGCAATACAATTCTATTATAATTTACTTGAACAGAGCTTGTAAAAAATGGCTGCAATCTCCAATTTAATTGAGCAAGTACTGAATATTTTTCACCATTATAAAATTTTCCTATAGATGGCTCAATAGCATATGAAAACTCTTTTCTTGCATCAGATTTAAAATTAGCATTAAAACTTGTATAATGGTAACCTATATTCTCAGGTAATTCAACAGCATCATCTGTACCAGTTGGGTCAAAACTTTCATAAAGATATGTGTACCTATTAAACATTTCTAATTCTACTTCAGAAGTGTTATTAAAAGTTGCTCTCCATCTAGAAATTACTGTATAATCTGAGTTTTGAAAATCTTCAGTAGGTTTCCATAGAAATACAGGTGTAATTGATAGGCTATGCCTTTGAATACTACCTTTTTTTGGCCAAAAAGCACGTTCAATTTGTGGATTTATTTTTAACATGTCTGTTCTCCGAATAAAACCTAAATCCGATCTATAATTTTCCCCAACAAAAACCCCACTTAAACGAATATTATATAACCTACTATTATATTCGGTTGATGCCCCAGCGGAAAAATCGTCTGAAGTTATGCTTGGGGAAAAAGACTTATGAAAAAAGTACTTTCCAACCCAACTATTATCTTTAGATGCCAACCTATAGTCAACTCCAATAACTCTATTGTAATTATCTTCCGTTTCCAAAAAATCATAATCTTTCGTAGCTTGTTTGTTGATAAATACGAAACTTAAATTAGATCTGCTAAATAATTTTTGCTGTAATGCTACCACTGAATTATTTGTAGCTGCTATCTCATTTTTAAGGTCTTCGGCTGTTTGAACGCTTAATATACCAACTCTAAGGTTATTTGTTAATTTTCCACTCAATCTAACTCCTCCAATAATATCGTTTTCAATACTGTTATCTTCTAAATCTGTTGCAATACCAATTCTTCTTGAAAAGAAAGGATTGGAATCTCTACTATTTCCAAACTCTCCAAAAAGATCGCTATTTTCAATAAAAAACTGTCTTCGCTCAGGTAATGAAACTTCAAACCTAGTTAAATTTGTAACTTGTTGATCAACCTCTACTTGCGAAAAATCAGGATTGAATGTGAGATCTAAATTCATACTATTACCAACAGTAAATTTAGCGTCTCCTCCTATTTTAAAATCGTTAGTAGACTCATCTAGTTCATAATCTTTTGAAATCAAAGAATTTACAAATGGAATTATTGAAATGGGCGATTTAGATTTTCCAAGCGGTTGCTCAAAAATCATGTCACCCATATATGCTAAACTAAAAATTAATTGATTTTGGGGTATATTTACCCACGTATTTCTTTCATTAGATTGTGTGTCAAAATGATAGCTGTTAAATCTCCATTTGGTTTCTCCTTCTCTATATTTAAAGGCTGACAGCGGTATTTTCCATTCGACTATGTAATGATCGTCATGAATTTTAGATTCCCCAACCCATTTTGTATCCCAAGATGTAGTAAAACCACGTATTTCAGTTCCACCACCAGATATTAATGCTTCTCTAAGAACACCATAAGGGTTTGTACCAAACATAAAGGCATTGGTACCATCATTAAAAGTATCAAAAATTAAACTTATGTTATCATTCCCAGATGCTCTGAAATCTCTGCGTAAAGAAGGAATAATAAAATCCTTTCCAGCAGCATTTACTTTAATTCCAACATATAGATTTCTATCATCAAAAAGCATTTTAATTTCAGCTTGTTGCTTCGCGCGGATTGAATCTGTAGGAAAATATTGCCAAAAATTAGTTGTTGGTTTAGCCCTTGACCAAGCTCCCTCATCTAAACTAGCATTTACTGTAATAGGCTCATTGATATATTTAACATAAACCGTTCTTTTATCAGACTGTGAAAAAGTTGTAAAAAAGGTTAAAAATATAAAAAATGTAAAAAGTTTTTTCAATATTGAAATGCTAAAAATTTATCAAATGTAAAAAAATAGTTCACATTTATCATTAGATTCGAAATAGATTCATGAATAAGTTTATAAAAGCATTCATTTTTAATATCATCACTAGTTGCTATAATATAAAAAACGAATGCCTACTTTCTAAAAGTAATTATTTTGATGTTGGAAAACCGCGATCCCTCATTAAAGCATCTATTTTAGCATCTCTACCTCTAAATAAACGATAAGCCTCTGCTGGATCCATTGAATTTCTTGGCGCAAATAACGTTTTTACCATTTTACTTGCCAATTCTTTATCGTAAAATCCATCAGGAGATTCTCTAAATGCTTCAGCCGCATCTGCTGTTAACACATCTGCCCACATATATCCATAATATGCAGTAGCATAACCTTCTCCTGAAAAAACATGTCCAAAATGTGGTGTACGATGACGCATCACCAATTCTTTAGGCATATTCATTTCGGATAAGGTTTCTCTCTCAAAAGCATCTACATCCATATTCGCTGGATCTACTATATGAAATTTCATATCCATAATAGCGGATGCTAAATATTCAGTAGTCGCAAAACCTTGATTAAACGTTGAAGCCCTCTTAATTTTATCAACTAATTCTTTTGGCATTGGATTGCCTGTTTCGTAATGTACTAAAAATTGATTTATAACTTTATCTGTTGATAACCAACGCTCCAAAACTTGTGACTGAAATTCAGTATAATCTCTTACGCCACTATTTAATGTTGGATATCTTACCTCAGATGAAAAGAAATGTAACGCGTGGCCAAATTCATGTAAAAATGTTGTAGCATCATCCCAAGACACTAATAATGGTTCTCCTGGGGCAGGTTTTACAAAATTTGAATTATTTGAGGCTAAAACAGTTTTTTCACCATCAAATGTAGAATGAGCTCTGTACATAGTTGCCCAAGCACCTGAACGCTTTCCTTTTCTCGCATATGGATCTAAATACCACAATCCAATATATTCTCCATTTTCAATATTCGAAACTTCCCAAACTTTTACATCTTCTTGAAATACAGGAACAGAACCTTCTGGTACTGGAGTAAATTTATAATTAAACACTTCTTTAGCAACATAAAATAAAGCATCGGTAAGTTTATCTAATTGAAGATATTGTTTTACTTCATCAGAATCTAAATCATATTTTTGTTTCCGAACCTTTTCAGCATAATAACTATAATCCCAAGGTTCAATAGTAATATTATCACCATTTGCATTGGCTACAGCTTGCATATCTGCCACTTCTTCTTTAACCCTTGCTGTTGATGCTTTCCATACTTGATTCAGTAAGTTCATTACATTTTCTGAGTTTTTGGCCATTCTATTTTGTAATCTCCAATCAGCATAATTATCATAACCTAATAATCCAACTCGTTCCTTTCTTAGCTTTAAAATTTTAGCAACATTTTCATTATTATCAAATTCATCACCATTATCACAACGAGAATAATAATTTGTCCATACTTGTTTTCTAAGTTCCCTTTCATCTGAATATGTTAAAAAAGGTGACATGTAAGAACGTGTATTAGGTATTGCATATTTACCTTCTTGCCCTTTGTCTGAGGCTATTTTTGCCATAGATTTTATCATTGATTCAGACAAACCACTTAATTGATCTTTGGTAAGATACACTACATAATTCTCCTCATCAGCTAAAATATTATTAGAAAAATTTGTGTATAGTGATGATAACTCTTTATTAATTGCAGCGTATCGAGCTTTCTTTTCAGCATCTAATTCGGCACCATTCATTGCAAATCCTTCATAAACAAGTTGCACAACACGTTGCTGATCAGCTTCTAAAGGTTCAATTAACGAATTATCATAAACTGTTTTAATACGAGAAAACAATGCTTCGTTTTGTGAAATTTTAGATTGAAATTCAGACATTACAGGAGCCATTTCTCCTTGAATTTTTCTAAACTCTGGAGACGAAACATTTGCACTCCAAATTCCGTAGTATCGCTGTACCCTATCTAAAACTTCTCCTGCTTTTTCCATAGGTACAACTGTATTCTCAAAAGTTGGAATTTCAGTATTAGCCGTAATTGCATCAATATCTTCCAGATGTTGTTTCATGCCAATTTCTAGCGCAGGTTTAATGTCTGTAATACTCATTTTATCAAAAGCTGGAACACCTCCATAAGGTCCTGTCCATTCTTTTAATAAAGTATTTGATGTAGTCATAGTATTTGTTTTTTCCTGATTTTCTTTACAGCTCGTTAAAATTAATACTACGCAAAAAAGCGTAACCGTAGAAAACAAAACTGTTATTATTTTTTTATTCATAATTATAAATTATTTAAAAATTTGGATAATATCAAAGTTAACTTTTATATTTTTAGTTCTTTTGAACTTTTCAACTAAATTGTCTTTTTATTATTTTTATTTTGCATCTAATCGCTGAATAACTTTTCCATAAATAATTAAAGAAATAGCAGATACTAAAGCAATTGCTGCAAAATAATACCAAATATAGTGCGCATTTACTGATGCTGCTTCCCAAGCCTCACGAGTATCAAATAATTTTGGTTCAGGGCAGTATGTTGAAAGCAAGTAACCTGACAGTCCAAAACCTAAAATTGATGATAGAAAAGAATGTAAATGACTAAAACCTAAATACAAACCCTCTTCACCTTTTGGAGCTTGTAAGGAAAAGAATTGTAAAAATCTCGGTGAAATAAAAGATTCGGCCAAACCTTGCAATACAATTCCAATCACCATCATAAAAGCAATTGGATGCATACTTATAAAGCCTAAGTCAATTTGATTTCCAATAAACCAATTTCCTGAAGCCATTGCGATTGCAGAAAGTGGCATAATAAACATACCAACAGTCATAGAAAACAAAGGTGTTTTACTAGCCATTATCCTAGTTACAAAAGTAACTGTAAGAACAACTACCAAAGGATTAACATTGGCATACCAAGAAGGAGATGCTCCTTCTCCAGCCATTCTTAAAACATATTTTGGCATGGTAGCATATAACTGATGTTGAACCATCCAAAAACCTGTAATGATTAAAATTAATGTAATTAATCTACCATTTGTAACTACCTTTATTAAAGCAGCCCATATTTCTTTAAGTGTTTTCCCCTCTCCGTCAGTTTTTGAAGATTTATAAAAGAAGACAATCATAATTAACGCTAAAAATGTCATTGCTGCAGAAAAATAATTAAGGTAAATTAAACCCATATCTCCCATAGCAACTCTCAATGGTTTTACAATGGTTTTTCCTGAGAAAGCACCAATATTAACCATCATATAAAAAATAGAAAAACCTTGAGCTCTATTCAACTCGGTAGTTTCTTTAGCAACCGTACCTGTTATAACTGATTTAATAAACGAACCACCAATCATAATTACTAGCATAATTGGAGCAATTGTCCAACGGTGAGATGATTCTAACAAACCCGTAAATTTAATACCATCAGAATAATCAACTAAACCAATAGATTCAAGAGTTGTGGGTAATACTCCAAGTCCAAAGTAACCAATACTTAATAACGTAAAGGCTATTAACAGTGATGACTTAAAACCTATTTTATCAGCTAATGCACCTGTAAATGTCGGTAGTAAATATAATCCTCCAGAAAAAACTCCAGATATGAGTGCTGCTTCGACATCTGAAAATCCTAAAATTCTTGATAAATACAAGGTTATTACGATAAATACGCCATAGTAAGCACCTCTTTCTAAAAGCTCAACAATATTAGCTGTCCAAAATGCTCTAGTAAACCCTTTTAATTTTTGAAACATATTTTATATTTTAGATTAAAACAGCTCCAAATTTAAGATTTTCTAACCAATTAATTCGCTATAAAAATGATTTAGATTGATTATAAAAAAGGTCATAAAAAAAGGAATTCAATTAAGTAATTCCTTTTAATTTATATTCAAAAAAGATATCCTAAACTACTTCAACAAACAAACCATCATCGGTATTATTCACTTTCGCAATATTGTTTTTTGTTAACCCTTTTATAGTTTTATCCCATTTTTTATTACTTAAACCACTTTGAGATTTTAACTCTATTAAAGTAATTTTTTCAACTTTTTTCAAAATCTCAAAAACTGCTTTTTCATCATCATTTAATTCAACTGATGGTGCTTTTTTCTCTGGTTTCATTTGAGGAAAAAATAAAACCTCTTGAATTGATGCATTATTAGTCATAAACATTACCAAGCGGTCAATTCCTATGCCAATTCCAGAAGTTGGAGGCATTCCATATTCTAAAGCTCTTATAAAATCTTGATCTATAAACATGGCTTCATCATCACCTTTTTCAGACAGTGCTAATTGGTCTTCAAAACGTGCGCGTTGATCTATTGGGTCATTTAACTCAGAATATGCATTCGCTAATTCTTTACCATTTACCATTAATTCAAAACGCTCTGTTAAATCTGGATTTGTTCTGTGCTCTTTTGTAAGCGGACTCATTTCTTTAGGATAATCAGTAATAAATGTTGGCTGAATATAGAGGTGTTCACATTTCTCTCCAAACAATTCATCAATTAACTTTCCAACACCCATTGTTTCATCAACTTCAATACCTACATTAGTACAAACTTCTCTTAATTCAACGTCGTTCATTCCTGCAACATCATATCCCGTATGTATTTTAATTGCCTCTAAAATTGGAACTCTAGGATAAGGAGCTTTAAAACTAACTTTATTCTCTCCTATTTCAACTTCAGTTGTTCCGTTAGTATCAATAGCAATTTTTTCTAATAATTCTTCTGTCATATTCATCATCCAATTGTAATCTTTGTATGCAACATATAGTTCCATCACCGTAAATTCGGGATTATGAGTTCTGTCCATTCCCTCATTTCTAAAATCTTTAGAAAATTCATAAACGGCATCAAAACCTC
>NZ_JABDRI010000023.1 GCF_013041805.1 Lutibacter sp. | reverse complement strand
TAACACTTGATTTTCCTGAAACGGTAGTTCCCTCTAGAACTTCTACAACAAAACATTGCTCATAGGTTTCTCCAGTGACTCCTATACAGAAATCATACACGCCTGGTGCTAAACCATCAACTGTTACATCGTTTGTAAAGCTATAATCTACTCCATTAATTGTTGTAATATAATTATGACTCTCTAAACTACTAATACTAATTTGTCCGTTATCCTTATCTAGACATGTTTCACTAATAACCTCAATAGTAAAATTGTTGGAAGGGAAACTGAATATTGAACAACCTGTATCATCTACAAGATCTCCTGAAGGTGTATCTAAGCAAGCATCTACATTGTTTTTTACTCCATCATTATCGTCATCTAATTGACTATCTGAACATCCATCTTCATTTACTGCTTCTCCTATGGGAGTATCAGGACATAAATCTAAACCATTAATTACCGTATCGCCATCATCATCATCATAGTAATTATCTACCGTAAATTTTGCTGTAAACATTCCTCTTCCGTAGGTTGATGCCAAAACTGTATTATCACTTTTTCTTAAATCAAAACTAGTAACTTGCACATCTTTCATTCCATTTTGAGATTGATACCAATCTGGATTTGCAGCATCAAAGTTAGTAGTAGCCCAAACGCCTAGATCCGTTCCTAGAATTACTTCATTGGAATTTAGCGGGTTCATTAAAATTGCTTTTACAGGAATGTCTGGTAAATTTCCTTCTTTATTCTGCCAAGTTGTTCCTCCATCTTGTGTATAATAGACATTTTCAACACCATAATTATGAAATGTTACCATAATATCATTTTCGGTTTCCCCTAACTCAATGCAAGAAATACTTCCATAAAATTGATCACCTGTAATGTCTGTCCAGTTAGGTTGGCCTTCATTCGCGCCTTCTACTTTTAATAAAGTCCCGTTTTCTGTTCCAACAAATAGCGTGGTTGATATAAATGTTGATGCTTTAAAAGCCGTTGGTGTTGATGTTAATAAGGTATTTGTTAGTGCTAATGTTGCAGCACTTGAAGCATTTAAAATATATCTAATAACTTTATCTTCACCAGAAGCATATAAAATATTATTTTCACTGTCCAAAGCTGCAGGATTGATAAAGTCTCCATCATCATCAAACTCAGCAATTGTATATATAATATTACCGGTATTATAATTTACATAATAATAATTATTATAAATATAAGAAGATATCATATACTCATTATCCTTATCAATAAAGGTATAAGCTCCATCTCCTCCTGTTACACGAACGGAAGAGTTTATACCTGAACTAGCGTTATTAATAAATTGTGTACCATTATCCTGAGCCCCAGCGATGAGCTTTTCATCAGCTCTATCAGAACCAATAGCTCCTTTGTAAAATTGTACCGTATTATAATTTTTATTTCTTGAAGAAATTGCCGTTGTAGAAGCAATAGCTCCTGATAAATCACTTCCAAAATAAATACCTCCGTCAGTACCAAAAACTGCTTGATTAGGATTGTCTGGATGAAATACTAATGCATGTTGATCTGCATGAACTAAAGGAATATTTAATCCAGAAAGATTATTATTATTTGACCATTTAGACATTTGAGACCAAGCTAATCCACTATTAAAAGATATAAATAAATCAATTCCTCCAACATACACTCTCTCATCATTAATTGGATCTACTTCAATAACTAAATCATAAAACGCCTGACCTCTTGTAAAATCATTATCTGGAATTCCCGTATCTGCATCAGCTGGCGGAACAATTTCAGTAATTGTATCAAAAGCATCTTCTGTTTTACCAATGTATATTGGATTAGTATCACTCACTTCTGCCAGAACATAAACAACTCCTTCATTTAATTTTGATACTGCAATTTGTGTTCTATCGCCTGCAGTTATTTCATGTTTAACTTCAAATAAAGTTCCATCTATTGAAGAAAGTATGGTTCCCCCTCCATCACCAGTAAGAACATTGTTAATAGTAGATAACCATATAGTATTATCAATTCCAATTTCTATATCATTGGGTGCATATTTATTACTATTTGCATTTAATGGTAAAGCAACTTCAGACCAACTAAGCCCTTTATCACTTGATTTATAAAGCCCAAATTCTTCTGCACCTAGTAAAGCAGAAGGTGAAGAGTTAGAATAAAAAGTAGCACCAACAGCTACATACACTTCACTTTCTCCTTCTCCAATATCTCTCACTTTTATATCATTAATGTGCTGAATTCCTGGAGTAACAAATGAACCAGTAAATGGAGTTTCTATTGCTTCAATAGTGATATTTACTCCATTTTCTAGTTGATTTATAAGTAAGTTTCCTTCTTCTTTAGAAATCATTACAGAAGGAATCGTAATAGTACCATCTTCATCTCCTCCTAAAGTAATAGGCACACCATCAATGTTATTCACAACTACAACTGCAATAGCACCTTCATTTTGCGCATTTAAAACCTTAGTAACAAATGTGCAACTTCCTCTTTCAACCACAGCTATGTTACCGTTAATTTCAGTTCCATTCACAAAAGCACTACAAGCTTCAGTGGGTGCTGTTGTACCATCATTTGCCAAGACTAAATCTCCTGAAATTGATGTAATACTTGGTCCAAAAGATGCAGATGTAACTTGGTATTCTCCAGCTACTTCAACAGGAGAATTTACAGTGAGCTTTGTGTTTGTTTGAAACGTTGTTTCGCCTGTAATTCCTCCAAATACTTTTGCCCAGCTTACCCCACCATCGGTTGATTTCCATAATCCATTCCCATTCACATCTCCAGAAACATAGGATTCTCCAGTTCCTAAATAAAAAATAGAAGTATCATTGGGATCATAAGTAATAACACTAATCGCTAAATTTTGAGGAATGTCAACCATTTGCCAAGCTGAGTCTTCATTTGTAATGTCATCATTTACCCATAATCCGCCGCTTACACCTCCAGCAAAAACTCGCTTATTAGTAGCATCATTAGGGTCAAACATAATTGCTCTGGTTCTTCCCCCAACATTATCAGGTCCTCTTTCTTCCCAATTATTCCATTCTGCAGAACCAGGGTTCTTGTTTGCATCGATTTTTGATCTCAATGATTCTTGAAGCGCAAATAACCTTTCTGGATGTGGTTTACCAGTAGTAGGATCCATAGTTAGCTCAAATTGGCGCTCAAAATACTTATTTGGTGGTATTCCTAGTGCTTTCCTCTCTTTTTTTGAAAGCTCTAATGTTTTTTTGAATGGACTATTTGCAAGAAAATTCTCATGTTGTTTTCTTAATTTTAGAATTTCTGTATCAGCAAATTCAGGTGTTGAACTTTTGTTTATTACAAAATATGATATAGCTAGAACAGAAATTAGTAGTAGTAGTTTTCCTTTTTTATTCATTCTCAATTAATCAGTTTAAATTTAATGTTGTGCTTTAATTTTTTTATATAACTGTAAGGCAAATCCATCTGTTAAGCTCGCAACAAAGCCACAAACACCAATAGTTCTCTCATATATAGAGTTCTTATTCTCAGTTAAATTATCAGGAAGCAAATGTAAAATTAAATTATCATAATTTGTTGTAGCATTATTAAATTTATGATGAATTGCCGTTAAAAAAATATCCAAAAGCTCTGTTATGATAGCATAACCTGCAAGCTCTTTTTCAACAACTTCTCTACTTTTATAAATTTTCTCTACACTTATTTTTATGATATCATTTATTTGTGCCTCATACTTACATTTTTCCAGCAATGAATGTGGGTATTCACCTTTTAAAATTGCAGATTCATTTGCTAAAAAAACTGCAACAGCTTCATTTATAAGTGTACCAATTGCTAAAGCGCGCAAATAACTTACACGATCTTTCTTATATTTTAATTGGTGATATTTTTTAGAATTTATGGTGTCTTTTACTAATTTTATTAAATATTCTAATGCAAATTCCTCCTCAATTAAACCTAAATTAATCCCATCTTCAAAATCTATAATCGTGTAACAAATATCATCAGCAGCTTCAACTAAATAGGCTAATGGGTGTCTTTTATAAGCGATATTCCCATTTTTCCCAGTTGAAATTAACCCTAACTCTTTTGCTAATTCATTAAAAAATGGTACTTCCGACTGAAATATTCCAAATTTTTTATCAGCAATCTCGTTTGTTGGTCTTTTGGGTAATGATTCTTTTGGGTATTTTATAAATGCACCTAACGTGGCATAAGAAAGTCTCAAACCTCCATCAATACCTTCTTTACTTTCGTTTAAAATTCTAAATCCATTAGCATTCCCCTCAAAATCAATTAAATCTTGCCACTGTTTTTCTGTAAGATGCTCTTTGTATTTTTGACCTTTGCTACTTTTAAAATATTCTCCAATTGCCTTTTCACCATTGTGGCCAAAAGGTGGATTTCCAATATCATGAGCCAATGCAGCAGTTGCAACAATAGCTCCAAAATCATTTATTTTAAAACCTTCTTCTTCTAAATTTGGATGATTTTTAAGTACTTGTTCTCCTACAATTCTACCCAAAGAACGCGCCACTACACTCACTTCTAAACTGTGCGTTAATCGCGTATGAACAAAATCTGTTTTTGAAAGCGGAACAACTTGAGTTTTATCTTGTAAACTTCTAAAAGAATCAGAAAAAATAATGCGGTCATAATCAACCTCAAAACCTAATCTTGTCTCATCTTGATGCAAACGCAATCTTTGCTCAGTATCTCCAGCTCTTTTTAATGATAATAGTTGGCTCCAGTTCATCACCTTTTTTAAAATTTTGTGCAATATACTTAATAATTAAGTATTTAAAATATACCATGAATATTTAATTCAATTAACATTATAATTATATAATAATAACCCTTAAATAACATTTAATTAACATTTGAGTAGTTAGTTTGCATTGATAAATCAACTATTAATTATGAAATTATTTTTGTTCGCAACGGCGCTATTTTTTACTACGTTAATGCAAAGTCAATCTTTTGAGGTTGAATCTTTAATTTCTGATACGAACACGCTTGGAAAAGTTAACGGTTTTGTTTTTGATAGTGAATCGAATAACGAACCACTATTATTTGCGAATGTTTCCCTAAAGAATACCGATATTTCTACTACTACTGATATAGACGGATCTTACTTTTTAAATGTTACACCGGGAACTTATACACTCGTTTTTAGTTTTATTGGCTATAAAACACTAGAGATTGAAAATGTAATTGTTTCTTCAAATGGAACAACCATAAATAATCAAACGCTTTCTCCTACAGAAATAACTTTTGATATTTCTTCTTTAAAATAAACATAGTAAATCAAACATTGAACTACTTTTTAATTCAATTTGCTATTTGCTAACGTTTAGTTAACACTTATATGAACATTAAATAACTTCAAATTAACCTTTCTTTTACGTTGTTGTAAGTTCTTTGCAGCAACAAATTAAGTCTAAAATGAAGAAAATTTTTATAGCAATATGTCTCTTAACTAACATTTTTGCATTTGGTCAATCCACGGGAACCATTGAAGGAACCATATTTGACAAAGAAGTAGAAAACGAGCCTTTGCCATTTGCCAATGTTTTTATAAAAGGAACCACAATAGGAACCACTACAGAGTTTGAAGGAACTTACACATTAAAAGTTGAACCAGGAACATATACAGTCGTATTCAGTTTTATTGGATATCAAACTATTGAAGTTCCAAATGTAATTGTGAACGCTGGTGAAACAATTACCATTAATAAAACCTTAAATGCAAGTCAAGGAGTATCACTTGATGAAATTCAAATTTCTGGTTCAACTAAAAAAGAATCTGAAACTGCACTTTTAACAGAACAGAGAAAAGCTGTTTCAATTCAACAAAGTATTGGGTCAGACGAACTAAATCGTAAAGGAGTTAGTGATGCTGCAACTGCAATTACTAAAATATCAGGGATTTCTAAAGAAGGTTCAAGTAATGTATATGTACGTGGACTTGGTGATCGATATTTAAATACTACTTTTAATCAACTTTCTATGCCTTCAAACGATATCAATAAAAAGAATATTGATTTAAGTTTGTTCTCTTCAGACATTATTCAAAACGTATCCGTTAGTAAGGCGTATGCTGCTAATTTTTATGGAGATTTTGCTGCTGGAAATGTAAATATAACATCAAAAGAATATACAGGAGATGGTTTTGTAGATGCCTCAATAACTACCGGAGTAAATACGAATGCCGCTGGGAAAAACTTTGTAAAAAGTGATGGTACTGGTTTTATGGGTTTTTATGGCCGCTATGAACACAATCCTTTTGCTGTGATATTATCACACGGTATTGATCCAATTAATGCTCAAGAACCAATCAATACTGGTATAAGTTTATCTGCTGGAAAATCGTTTGATCTAGGTGAAGAAGGTAAATTAAGCCTATTTTTAACAGGATCTTTTGGTAATAATTATACCTTTTTAGAAGGGAATGAAACCGACTATACAAACGTTGAGAAAAAATCATTCCAAAATGTTGAAAAATATAACTACGCTACCAATTCCACTATTATGGGTAGTGCCATCTACAGAATAAACAATGATCATAAAATAACTTTTAACTCTTTGTTTATTAATAACTCAGTTGATGAAGTTGGCTATTATGGGGTAAAAGGATTAGGTACAAACCGAGACGCCTTTTTAGATACGGATCAAGGATTTTACCAAATGAACGTGCAATTTAACCAAGATTTGGTTTTTGTAAATCAATTAATTGGTTCTCATAAAATTGATGATAAAGTTGAAATAGATTGGGGTGTAGGATATAACAATGTGTATTCACACGAACCTGATAGAAAAAGAGTTTCATTAGAGCAATACCATTATGCCTTGGATAACGATCCAACAACTAATGCGTCGTTTTATACAAATAACTCATTTGACAATCAACGTTACTTTGAAAAAATTATTGATGAAGAAATTAATGGTCGTTTTAATTTAAAGTATGCAATATCTGAAACTATAAAATTAAATGTTGGTTTAAATGGAAGAAGTAAAGAGCGAAGATTTAACAACATAAGATATGGGTATAAAAATATTGATGATTCTTTATCAATTGACGCAAACAATTTTAATGCTATTTTTAATTATGATAATTGGGTAGATGGCTTATATGAAACTGATGTTTTTAGGGCTTTATATCCAGAAGGAGAAGGCGTGTTTAACATTGGACCAACAAACAATCCTGGAAAATACGAAAACACGTATAACGGTACATTAGAAGACATTTCAGGGTATACCTCTGCAGAAATAACTTTAGGTGAAAAATGGTTAATAGTACCAGGCTTTAGAGCTGAGTATTTTAGCCAAAAAATTAATTATAATGTAATTAACTTATTAAATAACCCAGGTATTTCTGAAGTTACTGAACAATTATATTTACCAACATTAAATATCAAATACTCGTTAACTGATGATGTAAACTTTAGAGCATCATTTAGTAATACCGCATCATTTCCAGAATTCAAAGAAATGGCTCCTTATGTATATGAAGGTGTAACCTCAAGAATTGGTGGAAATCCAGATTTGCTAGGACATCAAGCAAGTGTGAACTATACAAATGTTAAAGATGTTTCTTACTCAAAAATTTTAAACTTGGATTTCAAAGTTGAGTGGTTTATAAGTAGAGGTGAAATAATTTCAATTGCAGGATTTGCCAAAGAAATTAAAGATCCTATAAATTTAGTTGTTGCCAACGATGCAACCGGAACACAACGTTTTTTTAGAACAGGAAACAAAGCAAAGGTTTACGGTGCTGAAATTGAAATGAAGAAAGATTTATTTACTTATAATGATGAACCATTGATTGGAGCTGGATTTAATGTTAGCTATATGCATACTGAACAAGATTTGTTTAGTACCATACAAGGTACTTATAGTACTGCTTTTAATAGAGAGACAGAAGAACTTCAAGGAGCATCACCACTTTTAGTAAATGCTGATGTAAACGTTACACCAAATTTTGGAGAAAAAGTTAAACCAACAATAAATCTTATAGCCAATTATTTTTCAGATAGAATTTTTGCATTAGGATCTGGACAATTAGGAAATAAAATTGAAAAAGGATTTGCTACACTTGATTTTGTATGGAAAAACAAAATTGGAGAAAACACTGAAATCAACTTTAGTGCTCAGAACATCTTAAACCCAAGAGTAGACATTATTCGAGAAATTACAAACAACCAACAAATCATATTGGAAAGCTATAAACGAGGCCTAAACTTAAGCTTACAATTCAAATATAAATTTTAAAATACGAAAGAATTATAAATTAATTAAATTAAAAACAATGAAAAATACTTTATTAACCTTAGCAATAGCATCAACGCTGTTAATTTCTTGTGGTGAAGATGACACCTCTGATGTCATCATAAACAACGTAGATAATTCTGTGACAACAACGGGTGGTGGTGCAGTTGATCCAAATGCTGGTGAAAAAATTGATCTCTCAGGAAGCCAAACTACTGATATTACCTTAGAAGCAAAAAATGAATATACCATTACAGGACCGTTTGTTATGCAACCTGGAACTACCTTAACAATTGAGGCAGGAACTGTGATAGAAGCTCAAGCTTCTGGTTCAGACGTTTATATTGCGATCGCTCAAGGAGCTAAAATAATAGCAGATGGAACAAAAGATTTACCTATTGTAATGACTTCCAGCTCTACAGCACCAAAAGCTGGTGATTGGGGTGGATTAATTATTTTAGGAAATGCACCTATTAACTCTGTATCTACAGGAACTTCAACTTCTGAAATTGGTGGATTACCATATGGTGGAACCGATGCTACTGATAATTCAGGAACAATTCGTTATGTACGCGTTCAATATTCAGGTGGAAAAGCTGATGGTCAATCTGAAAATAATGGATTCTCATTCTATGGAGTTGGAAGTGGAACTACTGTTGAATATATCCAAATGTATGAAGGTTTAGACGATGGTTTAGAGTTTTTTGGTGGAACAGTAAATGTTAGTTATGTTTCTGTTATCAACGCGCAAGACGATTCAATTGACTGGACTGAAGGTTTTACTGGAAAAGTAACAAATGCTTATGTACAACATGGAGTAGATCACGATAAAGCTTTTGAATGTGATGGATATAATACTGATATAGGAAACAATGCTAGTCCACAATTTTTCTCAGCGCCTGAGGTTACAAACGTAACTGTGGTAAGTGCAAATGATGCAAGTGAAGCTATTAGATTAAGAGCTGGTACACAAGGAATTTTTACAAATATTCTATTAAGTGACTTTGATGAAGGTTTTGACTTAGATGGAGATACTGGTGACAACCCAACAGGACAAGGAGTTTTAGATGGCTTTTTAAAAGTTGTTGATGTTACTTTTAACAATGTTACCACTAAATTGAAAAACGATACTGGATTCACATTCTCAGAAGCTGATTTTATATCAGGTGATGGAAATGGCACTGGAACAGATTATGCAGATTGGGGTGCAGGCTGGACTGTTGAATAAGTAATTATTACATATGAACCTACAAAAAAAGGATGCTACATTGTAGCATCCTTTTTTTATATAAAGTATTTAGAAGCTCGTGAATACAAATTAGTTTACAACCAATGCCTCTTCTTCTACTTTCATAATTTTATTGTCTGCATACGTTACAATATTAATTTTATCGTTTTTAAAATAGGTCCAAACACCGTCTTTAACACCATTTTTATAATTCGCAATTACAGTTTTATTTCCTTCTACATCATAACTGATCCATGTTCCTTGTAATTTACCTTCGGCATTAAAAAATCCCTCTCTTTGGACAATATTATTATTATCAGCAAAATAATAAGTCGCCTTAACTTTATTATTATCTACTTTTTTATAATCTACCTTTTGTTCTTGTGAAAATGCTGTGATGCAAAACAACAAAATAACTATGTTTATAATTGTCTTCATTTCTTTTCTTTTTAGTTATTAGTAAAATACTTTTTTTACGTCTCAAAGATATAAACTTTACCTTAAAAAAACTATTTGTTAACATTAAGTTTACATTAGGTATTTTATTCCATTGTTTTACAGGTACTTATCTTAAATATAAGGGTTTACTAAAATTCAATTCTAAAAAATTAACTCTTAACATATAATTTGGTTACGAGAACTAAAAAACATTTATAATTTAAAACCACTTTTGTTTCAAAAAAATAGCTTTTTTTAATATTTTAACTATATTTTTGTTTGAGGCTCGTATTAACATTTAATTAACATTGCCGAAATGCATTTGCCTTGACTCAAATTAAATTATTTAAAATGATATTAAAACGTGGACTAATTCTATTTTCCCTATTCGCTTGTATTAGTTTAAGTGCCCAAGAAACAAATGCTCCAAAATTTGGTAAAGGTCTATTTTATTTAGTAGGTCAAGACAGCACTTGGTCAATGAAGATTGGATTCAGAGCGCAATTTTTGGCTTCTTCTGTTTGGGAAAATAATGTAGAAAATGAATCTAATTTTTTAATACGTAGATCTAGGTTAAAATTTAGTGGATTTGCTTTTACACCAAAATTGAAATATAAGGTTGAGTTAGGTTTATCAAATAGAGATATTGCCGGATCTTCTATTTATACAGGCAATACACCTAGAATTATTTTAGATGCCGTTATGAAATATAATTTTGCTAAAAATCTAGAATTTTGGTTTGGCCAGACTAAACTTCCAGGGAACAGAGAGCGAGTAATTTCTTCAGCAGAAATGCAAATGGTTGATCGATCTCTAGTGAATTCTAGATTTAATATAGATCGAGATATCGGCATTCAATTAAGGCATCATTTTACCATTTCTGATAATTTTGTTGTACGAGAGATCTTTTCGATTTCACAAGGAGAAGGACGTAATGTTGTTACTGGAAACATAGGAGGTCTTCAATATACTGGGCGTGTTGAACTGTTACCAATGGGAAGTTTTACTAGCAAAGGTGATTATTCTGGAACAGATTTAAAAAAAGAACAAAATCCAAAACTTGCGTTAGCTGTATCTTATAATTATAACCATAATGCGGTAAAAACTAGAGGAAATCAGGGATCATACATGATAACTGATTATGGTTATTTTGAAACAAACATAAGTGACATATTTGTGGATGCCATGTTTAAGTATAAAGGATTTAGCTTTATGGCTGAATATGCAGACAGAAATTCTAATAATCCTTTTTCAACTAACTCAGATGGAACAGAAACAGGTGATATTGTTCAAGTTGGTAAAGGACTTAATTTACAGAGTGGATATTTACTTAAAAATAATTGGGAAATATCCGGAAGGTTCACTCATATAAAATTAGATGAAGATATTACAGGTAAAGTTCCAGAAAATCAATATACGGTTGGGGTTTCAAAATATATAGTAGGGCACAGTTTAAAAATACAAACCGATATTAGTTTATTAGATGTGAATCTTAAAAGTGATGTAATTATGTGGAGATTACAGTTTGATATTCATTTTTAAGTCCTATTCCATTTACTTAAATGATAACATCATGTTAACATTAAATTCATAAATCTGTTAGTTCTTTGCACTTTGAAAAGATATTTTAATATGACGGATATTAATTTATTTTTTATAGTATCTTTAAAAATTATTAAAATTTTAACTTACTACATTTACCTTTATATAAAAAAATAAAAAAATGGATAATATTTACTTATTAATGATTGTTGCTCTTGCTATATTGGCTATTGCTGATTTAGTTGTGGGAGTGAGTAATGATGCTGTTAATTTTTTAAATTCAGCAATTGGATCTAAAGCAGTGTCATTTAAAACTATTATGATTGTTGCAAGTATTGGAATTGCTTTTGGAGCTATATTTTCAAGTGGTATGATGGAGGTTGCTCGTAAAGGAATCTTTAATCCTAGCATGTTTATGTTTAGTGATATCATGATTATTTTTATGGCGGTAATGATTACTGATATATTGCTCCTTGATTTTTTTAATACACTTGGTATGCCAACTTCAACAACGGTTTCAATTGTATTTGAATTATTGGGTGCTGCGGTTGCGGTTGCTTTAATTAAAATAGGAGCTGGAAGCGGAGACTTTTCTGAATTAACAAATTATATCAATACTTCTAAGGCAACTCAAATTATTTTTGGAATTCTATTATCGGTGGTGGTTGCATTTAGTATAGGAGCAATTGTGCAATATATATCTCGATTACTATTATCTTTTAATTTTGAGAAAAAAGCGAATTGGGTTGGAGCATTATTTGGTGGTGTTGCATTAACAGCAATGGTTTATTTTATTTTAATGAAAGGTATTAAAGGAGCAGATATTGCAAAGGAAAATTTTGATTTTATAGGAGGCATTACTATTAACCAGTTTTTAGAGAAATATGTAATTTCAATAATTGCAGTTAGTTTCATTATTTGGTCAATTTTATCTTATGTTTTAATGAATTTCTTTAAAATTAACATTTATAAAATAATTATTGTTGTTGGTACTTTTGCTTTGGCTTTGGCATTTTCAGGAAATGATTTGGTGAATTTTATTGGTGTCCCAATTGCAGCTTGGCAATCTTTTGAAGCTTGGTCCGCATCGGGTGTACCAGCTACAGAATTTGCAATGGGTTTTTTGGGCGCAAAAGTCCCAACCCCTACTATTTTATTATTTATTTCAGGTATGATAATGGTGCTGACTTTGTGGTTTTCGAAAAAAGCCAGATATGTAGCCGAAACTGAAATAAATTTATCAAGAGAAGGTCATGGAAAAGAACGTTTTGAGCCTAATTTTCCATCAAGAGTATTAGTAAGAGGTTCTATATTATTTTCAAAATACTTTTCAAAATTAATTCCAAATTCTATTAATAAGAAGATGGAAAAACAATTTGAAAAACCTGTTATTGAATTAGTACAAGGAAAAACACATGAATTACCTGCCTTTGATGCTGTAAGGGCTGCTGTAAATTTAATGGTAGCAGGTGTATTAATTTCTATTGCTACTTCGTATAAATTACCATTATCAACAACATATGTAACATTTATGGTTGCAATGGGTACTTCATTAGCTGATAGAGCGTGGGGAAGTGAAAGTGCTGTTTATAGAGTTGCAGGTGTATTAAATGTTATTGGCGGATGGTTTTTTACAGCAATAATTGCTTTTATTGCTTCTGGAGTAGCTGCTTATCTAATTTATTTAGGTGGAGCTGCAATGATTGCCGTACTATTATTAATAGCTTTCTTGTTATTAGTAAGAAATTCTCTTAATCATATAAAAAAATCTAAAGAAACTAAAGCTGAAGATAGCTTAAACAGAGCAGAAAGTAAATCTGTAAAAGGTGTTATTGAAGAAAGTGCTGACAATATTTCTAAAGTATTAAAAAGAGTTAGTAAAATTAATGAAAACACCATTAATGGCTTAGTTAAACAAGATTTAACAATACTTAAAAAGGCAAAAAAGACAGTTGTAAAGTTAGAAGATGAAATTGAAGATTTACAAAATAATATTTTTTACTTTATTAAAAATTTAGATGAATCATCTGTAAGTGCAAGTACTTTTTATATTGATGTTGTTGGAGATTTACAAGATATTGCACAATCTGTTTCGTTTATTTCAAAAGTAAGCCATAAACATATTAACAATAATCATAAAGGTTTAAAAGTAAATCAGGCAAAAGAATTAATAGAGATAGAGCAAAAGTTAAGTCATATGTTTGGAAAAATTAGAACAATTTTTGATTCTCGTTCATTTGACCAGATTGCAGAAATTATTGAAGAAAAACAAGGATTACTAAATGATGTTTCTGAATATGCTCAAAAACAAGTTGAACGAACCAGAACTACAGAATCTAGTCCAAAAAACACAACTCTTTATTTTAGTATTTTACTAGAAACTGAAGATTTAATAAAAGCTACTATGGATTTATTGGAGTTATATGCTGCAAAAAAATAATCCTTTAACTCTTTGAAATTTAAGGTGAAAAAGCAAAAAAAGTCTCAATATATATTGAGACTTTTTTAATGGGTTGACTTATAAATTGCTTACTAACCTAGTTGTATCATAAGTTCTTTAACGAATATTAAGAACTTCAAATTTCTTAAAAAAGTACCAATAAATCCGTTATTTTAAATAATGTTGTTAACAAGATGTCAACAAAATTATTTTGACAAACTAAGAACCGCACATTTCACAGTCATCTGGATTATTTTGTGAAGCGATTAGCATTTCCTTTAATTCTTCAGGTGTTAGTGGTTTTTCTTCTTTTTTACTTTTTGAAACCGTAAATTGAATAGCATTTACCGCACTTTTTGTTCGTAAGTAATACATACCTGTTTTTAAACCACTTTTCCAAGCATAAAAATGCATAGAAGTTAATTTTGAGTAGTTAGCATCTTGCATAAATAAATTTAACGACTGTGATTGATCTACAAAATATCCTCTTTGACGAGACATATCAATAATATCTTTCATGCTTAATTCCCATACGGTTTTATACAACTCTTTTAATTCTTGCGGAATTACATCAATATGTTGAATTGAACCATTAGCGCGCATAATTTCTTCTTTCATTTCATTATTCCACAAATTCAACTCTACTAAATCTTCTAGTAAATGTTTATTAACCACAATAAATTCACCACTTAATACTCTTCGCGTATAAATATTTGATGTATAAGGTTCGAAAGCTTCATTATTACCTAATATTTGAGATGTTGAGGCTGTTGGCATTGGAGCAACTAATAAAGAGTTTCTAACACCATTAGTCATTACTTTTTTACGCAATGCTGACCAATTCCATCTTCCGCTTAAATCATCTTCTGAAACACCCCACATATTAAATTGAAATTCACCTTTTGACATTGGAGAACCTTTAAAAGTTGAGTAAGGCTCTTTTACTTTTGCCATTTCCATTGATGATGTTACGGCAGCAAAATAAATAGTTTCAAAAATTTCTTGATTTAATTTTTTTGCTTCATCACTTGTAAAAGGTAAACGTAGCATTATAAAAGCATCAGCTAATCCTTGAATTCCTAATCCTATTGGTCTGTGACGAACATTTGAATTCTCTGCTTCTTTTACAGGATAATAATTACGATCTATAACTGTATCTAAATTTCGCGTAATTTTTTTAGTAACATTATATAATTTTTTATGATTGAAAAATTTTACACCATCTTTATCTTCTTCAATAAACATTGGAATAGCAATAGATGCTAAGTTACATACTGCAACTTCATCTTTTGCAGTGTATTCCATAATTTCTGTACATAAATTTGAAGAACGAATGGTTCCTAAATTCTTTTGATTGGATTTCCTGTTTGCTGCATCTTTATACAACATATAAGGGTTTCCTGTTTCAATTTGGGCTTCTAATATTTTTTCCCAAAGTTCACGAGCTTTAATTGTTTTTCTACCCTTTCCTACTTTTTCGTAACCTGTATATAACTTTTCGAATTCATCTCCATAGGTATCAAATAAATGAGGACATTCATTTGGACACATTAACGTCCAGTCTCCATTTTCTTCAACTCGTTTCATAAACAAGTCTGGTATCCACATCGCATAAAATAAATCACGAGCACGTTTTTCTTCAGCTCCTGTATTTTTTCGTAAATCTAAAAAATCAAAAACATCGGCATGCCAAGGTTCCATATAAATAGCGAAAGAACCCTTACGTTTTCCTCCTCCTTGATCTACATAGCGTGCTGTATCATTATATACTTTTAACATTGGAACAATTCCATTTGAAGTTCCGTTTGTTCCTCGTATATAAGAACCCGTAGCACGAACATTGTGAATTGACAAACCAATACCACCTGCAGATTGCGATATTTTAGCCGTTTGTTTTAAAGTGTCGTAAATCCCATCAATACTATCGTCTTGAATTTGCAATAAAAAGCAAGATGACATTTGTGGTTTTGGTGTTCCAGAATTAAATAACGTTGGCGTAGCGTGTGTAAATACTTTTTTAGACATTAACTCGTACGTTTCAATAGCTTCATCAATATCTTCTTGGTGAATTCCAACTGCTACACGCATTAA
>NZ_JABDRI010000092.1 GCF_013041805.1 Lutibacter sp. | reverse complement strand
TTGTTATTGCACTAGTAAGTTACTTCCAAAATAAGGGAGCAGATGATAGTAAAGGAATAGCCATTACTAAAGGTTTGTTTAAAACAAGCCCAGTCTTTAATATAGGAGCTTTTGCAGTCATGATAGTGCTTGTAGCATTGTACTCAGTTTTTTGGAAGTAGCAGTTTATAATTATAAAAACAAACATTAAATAATGAAAAGTAAAATTATAATTACTGGAGGAACAGGTTATATAGGTTCCCATACAGCAGTAGAATTTATAAATGAAGGTTTAGAGGTAGTTATCGTTGATAATTTAAGTAATTCAGACATTTCAGTTTTAGACAGAATTCAAAGTATAACTGATGTGGCACCTACATTTGAAAATATCGACCTTACGGATAGGGTTAAAACAACATCCTTTTTTGAAAGGCATAAGGATGCTTCAGGGGTAATCAATTTTGCTGCATTCAAGGCTGTAGGAGAAAGTGTGCAATTGCCTCTTCAATATTACCACAACAATTTAAACATATTATTAAATGTTATGGATTGCATGGATAGGTTTGAAATACGAAATCTAATATTTTCTTCTTCTGCTACAGTATATGGATTGCCAGATAGTTTTCCACTCACAGAAAATTCAAAAACAAAAAAACCAACCTCTCCCTATGGAAACACCAAAAAGATTGGTGAAGAAGTAATCGAAGACTTTTCAAAAGTAGCGAAGAACTTTAAAGCAATATCATTGAGGTATTTTAATCCGATAGGAGCACATAGTTCAGGTGATTTAGGAGAAACTCCAACAGGTGTTCCAAATAATTTAATGCCTTTTATAACGCAAACAGCATTGGGAAAAAGAGAAGAGCTGAAAATATTCGGGAAGGATTACGATACCATTGATGGTACCGCAATAAGAGACTATATTCATGTGGTGGATCTTGCTAAAGCTCATGTAATGGCATTTCAACGTTTGATGAAAAATGAGGCGAAAGAAAATTTTGAAATATTTAATATAGGGACAGGAATTGGCTATTCTGTTTTGGATGTAATAGCTTCTTTTGAGAAAACAACAAAGCAAAAATTGAATTACTCATTTGTAGATAGGAGAAGTGGAGATGTTCCAGTGCTATATGCGAGTACTGCAAAAGCAAAGAAAGAATTAGGCTGGAATCCAAAATTAACACTTGATGATATGACTAAATCGTCATGGGAATGGGAGGTAAAGAAGAATATTTTATAATTTAAAAGGTAGGTCAGAAATTATAATAGAGTCAATTTTAACCTTCTCAAACTTTTTAGCAATTTTAGAGGAGGTGTTTTTTCAATCGCTAGCTAAAAATGCTGACCATGTTAAAAATAATTTTATAAATCACTATTAGTCAAGAAATTAATTGAATTTACACAAATTAATTGTGGAGCAAAGATGACAAATATCAAAATATTTTGGAAGCGATTTACAAATTTTAATAAAAACAAAACCCTCTAAATTTCTTTAAAACTCTTTGAAAAAATATGAACGTTTTTTTTAAATATTTCAAGCTCTAATTGATGTTCTTTAAGGGCTTTATGTTATTGTTTAACTTCCGATGCATCTTCTTGTTTTTTTGATACTAATGTTATCTTACTTTCTTTGTTATTAATTCACCACTTTTAAATACGCTGAACGTGAACCCCTAATTCATTGGTTAAATATTTAATATTGTCTCGTTTGTAACTTAATTGAACTGCTTCTAATTTAAATTCGTTACTGTAATGTTATTTTTTCATAATTCCAACATACTAGTTTTTAACTAAACAGTCTTAAAATAATGTCCGAGTAAATGTTGGTAACTCCAAAAATGTAATTTGAAATTTTTAAGACATAGTTATTATCGATTGGTTTTAACAATAATAACACCATTTGCTCCCCTTATTCCGAAAATTGCTGAATCTGGCCCTTTCAAAACAGTAACAGATTCAATTTCATCAGGCATGATTTGACCAAATACATCTTTTGGGATTGCTGTTCCATTTAATATAAAAAGGGGAGTCATATTCCCATTAATTGAATTATAACCTCTTATTCTAATAATATTATCGGAAGATATATTTACTCCAGAAACTTTATCCCTTATATAGTCATAAATAGTATTAAATTGACTGGATATTATTTTTTTTGAAGAATTACTCAATAAATGGGTGTCATTTCCTTCTTTTATTATAATTGATAAGTTGCTTTGTCCATTATATTCTATTGAAGATATTCCTATATTAGGATGAAAAGCACTAATTTTTTTTGGTATTGTTTTTAACTTCGTTTTAAAAACCCCTTGAATATTTGTCCATCTTTTTTGCTTTACATCATCAAATAGAATTAGCGCTCCAGCAACTGGTTTCCTGTTAACATCTTTAACTTTAATTGTGATTTTTTGTTCTTGAGCGTTAACGTTAATAGTAAAAAATAATACTCCAATTATTGCTATTATATATTTTTTCATAATTATAATTTGTATTGAATATCAAATAAATAAAACTTAAATAGTGGAGACGCCGGGAATCGAACCCGGGTCCAAACAAGCAACCAAAGTAGTTTCTACATGCTTATTTTTCGTTCAATTTTCGACTTAAAGCTGACCGAAAACCGCCCACTTTAAGCTTAGTTTCTTAAGTTTCAAAATGCTATTGAAACACTAGCAAATCTATGTTAACTTTTACGATGCCTCTAATCTGACCGCCGCTAACCAAGGCTTTCAAGAGACATTTAGCTTTTGCACCTAGTGCAACGAGGCTTATCCTACTATAATTCGGATTAAGCAGCTAAAGCGTAGTTATCTTCGCCGTTTAAAATGTTGAAATTGAGATTTACGAGTGCTATTTCATAACTCGGCATGCTTCTAGTTTAATTGACCTTGCAGTCAAAACCAATCGTCCCCAAAATTTCAAAGATCTTTTTCCTTAAAGAAAGCAAATTTAAGCAAAATATGTCACATAGTTTATTTGTGAGTTCTTTTAATTCCTAATATATTAGTGCAAAATTTATACCAATTATTTATGAAGATAGGAATTATTAAAGAACGCAAGAATCCGCCTGATAGAAGAGTTGTATTATCTCCAAAAAAATGTAAAGAATTATTAAATGAATTTCCTGAGCTTACAATAAAAGTTGAAAGTTCTGAGGATAGATTTTTTACCGATGCTGATTATAGAATTGAAGGTATGGAAGTTGTGAATGATGTATCAGATTGTGATGTTCTATTAGGAGTGAAAGAAGTTCCAAAAACAAATTTAATTCCGAATAAAAAATATTTTTTCTTTTCACATACCATAAAAAAGCAGGCCTATAATCGAGATTTATTACAAGAAATATTAGCAAAAAATATTGAATTGTATGATCACGAAACTATTACAAATAAAAATAATATACGATTAGTTGCTTTTGGAAGATATGCAGGAATTGTAGGTGCATATAACGGATTTAGAACTTATGGGTTAAAATATAATCGCTTTAATTTACCAAAAGCAGAAGAATTACACGATCAATTAATGTTAATTCATGAATTACAAAAACTAGAGCTCCCACCTATAAAAGTGGTATTGACAGGAAAAGGACGTGTAAGTAATGGTGCTAAAGAAATGTTAGATGGTATGGGAATGCGAGAAGTTTCAGTTGAACAATTTTTATCTCAAATTTTTGATGAAGCTGTATATGTTCAAATAGATGTGTTGGACTACAATAAACGAAAAGATGGTAAGGTTATAAATGAACAAGATTTCTTTAAAAATCCGCAAGAATATGAAAGCAATTTTATGCGTTTTGCTAATGTTTCCGATCTTTATATAGCGTGTCATTTTTTTGGATCAGGTTCACCCTATATTTTTACACGTGAAGATGCAAAATCCGAAAATTTTAAAATAAAAGTGGTAGCTGATATCAGTTGTGATATTGATGGACCTGTAGCTTCGACGATTAGGCCCTCTACTATTGCAAATCCAATTTATGGGTATCATCCTTTGACAGAAAAAGAAGTTGATTATCTGAATAGCGATGCGATTGCAGTTATGGCAGTTGATAATTTACCTTGTGAGTTACCTAAAGATGCGTCTGAAGGTTTTGGAGAAAGTTTCGCAACATATGTAATTCCAGCATTTTTTAATAATGATAAAGATGGTGTACTACAACGCGCAAAAATGACAGAAAATGGAAAATTAACTGAAAGATTTAGTTATTTACAAGATTTTGTTGATGGAGAATAATCAACAACATTTATTAATTAAACTTGCTAATACCAAAATGCCTTATGGAAAATATAAGGGTAGGTTTTTAATCGATTTACCTGAGCATTATATTGTTTGGTATAAAAATAAAGGCTTTCCTTCTGGAAAATTTGGAGAGCAACTGCATTTGGTATATGAATTGCAACTTAATGGTTTAGAGGATTTAGTAAGAAAAATTAGAGAAAAATAGCACTTTTATAATTTTTTGGGAGTTAATTTTTGTTTCCAAAAACACCATAAATAATATGAAAACCTCCAAAGGCTACTCCCAATAACAAAAATTGAACTTCAGGAAAAAAGACAGCAAGCAAACTTTGTAAAGCAAAAAATAATCCGAGTATTTTTGAATAACCGTTTGTAAAGGGGCTCGCTAATATGCAACTTAAGCCATGCATCAATAATACTACAGGTATAATTAGTTTCACCATTCCTACTTGAATGCATACATAAGAAATGAAAAGCACTAGTATAAATTGAATGAAAAAAATAATTCTAATTTTTCTAGCATGCTGTTCCCAACCTTTTAAACCAATTTTTTTTCTTCTTCGTTTGTTTACATAAACAATAATAAAGTAACTAATTAGTGCAAACAAAACAGTGCTTATTAAAACTAAAATTTCAAAAAAAGAAATTGGTAAAACTGATGTAGCTCCACTTGAAGAGGTATATTGATTTATAAATACTTGGACTAAAACAATAAATAAAATACAAATAATACCAAACAAAACTCCTGCAATGCCTTGTAAAGATAAATTATGAGTTTTCGTATTCAAATTTCTAAAGATTAGTTAAAGCCTAAATCTACAAAAAAAATAGAAGCAAAAAAATCAACTTTTCAACAATAAAATGTTATTAACTAATTTGATAAAAAGACAATTTAGGTTTAAATATTTAATAGTTTTAATAACTGAAAAAAAACATAACAAACTTATTTAAAAAATGGCGGAGCAATTAACTTTTTCAAAAATATACACACATAAAGAGGTGCTAAAGAGTGCTTTAGAGTACTTTAATGGGGATGAACTAGCTGCAACTACTTGGATTAACAAGTATGCAATGAAAAATAAAGATGGTGAATATTTTGAATCTACACCTAATGATATGCATGAAAGGATGGCAACTGAATTTGCTCGCATTGAAAAAAAGTATTTAGGAAAAGAAAAAAGTAAAGAAGGACTATCTGAATACGGTAAAAACAGAAAATTCTTATCAGAAGAAGCTATTTTTAATTTGTTCAAAGATTTTAAATACACCATTCCACAAGGAAGTGTTATGTCTTCTTTAGGAAATAATAACGTAATCGCTTCTTTATCTAATTGTGTTGTGGTTCCTCCAGTTTTAGACTCGTATGGAGGTATTTTTTATACAGATCAGCAGTTGGCACAACTATTTAAAAGACGTTGTGGAGTTGGAGTAGATTTATCTAATCTAAGACCAAATGGGGCAATGGTTTCTAATTCTGCAGGTACAACAACGGGTGCAGTTTCATTTATGGAACGTTTTTCAAACACTACAAGAGAAGTTGCCCAAAATGGTAGAAGAGGAGCTTTAATGCTAACCATGGATATTGCACATCCAGATATTGAAGATTTTATTACGGTTAAACAAGATTTAACCAAAATTACAGGTGCAAATATTTCCATTCGATTATCAGATGAATTTATGATCGCTGTTGTAAATGATGATGATTTTAAGTTACGCTGGCCTATAGAAAGTGAAAATCCAACATATACTAGAATTGTAAAAGCAAAATCATTATGGGATACTATTATAAAATGTGCGCATAACACAGCAGAGCCAGGTTTAATATTTTGGGATCGTCAACATTTTTATTCAACATCATCAATATATCCTGGATTTAAAAATAGTTCAACAAATCCTTGTTCTGAAATCGCCATGCAAGGTGGTGATAGTTGTCGTTTAATTGCAATTAACTTATATAGTTTTGTTGAAAATCCATTTACTGATAAAGCAACCTTTAATCATAAAAAATTCTATGAAGTTGTTTATGAATCTCAACGATTAATGGATGATTTAGTTGATTTAGAGTTAGAGGCAGTTGATAAAATATTCAACAAAATAATGCACGATAAAGAACCAACTGATATTAAGCAAGTTGAAATTGATACCTGGAAATTATTATATAAAACTGGTAAAAAAGGAAGAAGAACAGGTTTAGGGTTTACTGCTTTAGCCGATGCTATGGCAGCTTTAGGAAAAAAGTTTGATACTGATGAAGCCATTGCTGAAGTTGATGAAATAATGAAAACCAAATTTAAAGGTGAGTTTGATAGTAGCATTGATATGGCAATAACTCGTGGAAAGTTTGATGTTTTTAATCCTGAAATTGAAAAGTATTCAGAGTTTGTTCAAATGATAGAAAAAGATTTTCCATCAATTTATGATAGAATGATGAAGTATGGGCGAAGAAACATCTCTATTAGCACAGTTGCACCAACAGGAAGTTTAAGTATGCTGGCGCAAACATCATCAGGAATAGAGCCTGTTTTCTTATTATCGTATAAAAGAAGAAGAAAAGTAAATCAAGACGATCCAAATGCTAAAATTGCCTATGTTGATGATATGGGTGATGCTTTTGAAGAGTTTGATGTATATCATCCAAAACTAAAACAATGGATGGAGGTTTCAGGTGAAACAGCTATTGAAAATAGTCCATATGCTGGAGCAACCGCGCCAGAAATTGATTGGAAAAAGCGCGTGGAAATGCAAGCTTTAGTGCAGAAGTATACCACACATTCCATTAGTTCAACAATAAATTTAGCCGCTGATGTTTCTGTTGACATGGTTGGTGATATTTATATTGAGTCATGGAAAAAAGGGTTAAAGGGAATTACGGTTTATAGAGATGGATCTAGAAGCGGAATTTTAGTCTCTAATGATGACAAAAAGGATAAAAAGAAAAATGATTGTTTTGCAGAAACTATTTTTCCTAAAAGACCAAAAACGATTGAAGCTAAAGTGGTGCGTTTTCAAAATGATTATGATAAATGGGTGGCGGTAGTTGGTTTAATAAACAATAGACCTTACGAGGTATTCACTGGAAAAATTGAAGATGCTTTTATTTTACCAGCTTGGTTAGAAAAAGGATATGTAATTAAAAATAGAGATGAAGAAGGTAGATCACGATATGATTTTCAGTTTTTAGATAAACAAGGTTATAAAGTTACTTTAGAAGGTTTATCAAGAACATTTGATAAAGAATATTGGAATTATGCCAAACTTATTTCTGGAGTTTTACGTCATGGAATGCCAATTCCTTATGTTGTTGACTTAATTCAAAATTTAAATATGTACGATGAAAATATTAATACTTGGAAGAATGGTATTGCTCGTACATTAAAGCAATTTGTAGAAGATGGAACTCAAGCAGCTGATAAAAAATGTCCGGATTGTGGAGACCCTGAAGGACTTATTTATGAAGAAGGATGCCTAAAATGTAAAAGTTGCGGTCATTCAAAGTGCGGATAATTTTATAATTGATTAAACATTAAAAACATCAACAAAATTTTATATCTTGATGGTGTTTTTTTATGAATCCAGTTGAACAATACATATTAAATCAAGAAGAACCATATCAATCAATTATGCTTTATGTACGAGGTGTAATTAGAAAAACGTTGCCAAATATTGAAGAAAAATTCAGTTATAACATTCCTCTTTTTAATTTAAATAATAAACCAATGTTGTATTTAAATGTTTTAAAAGGAACTAATTTTGTTGATATTGCCTTTGTACAAGGCATTTTGTTGAAAGAAAAATATCCTCAACTAAAAAATGAGAACAAAAGAAAACAAGTACGTTCTCTTCAAGTTAAAAGTTTAGAATCTTTTGATGAGTTGCAATTTATTGAGTTACTAAAAGACGCTGCTATATTTTTAGCTAAGAGCAAAAGAGCTTGGATAATTTAATAAAATTCTTTTTAAAAATTATTGATTGTCTTCCTTATAGCAACCAAATTACTAAGTAAACTTTCTAAATATTTTAAATCTAGCATATTGGCGCCATCACTTTTCGCATTTGCAGGATCAAAATGCGTTTCTAAAAATAATCCATCTACGTTGTTAACAACACCAGCTCTAGCAATAGTTTCAATCATATCAGGTCTTCCACCGGTAACACCACTAGTTTGATTAGGTTGTTGAAGTGAATGAGTAACATCTAAAACAACAGGTGCATATTGCTGCATTTCAGGAATTCCTCTAAAATCAACAATCATATCTTGGTAGCCAAACATAGTTCCTCTATCGGTAATCCATGCTTTTTCGTTTCCGCTGTCTTTTACTTTTTGAACTGCGTGCTTCATTGCTGAAGGACTCATAAATTGTCCTTTTTTTAAATTTACAACCTTACCTGTTTTTGCAGCAGCGACCACTAAATCGGTTTGGCGAACTAAAAAGGCAGGGATTTGTAACACATCAACGTATTCAGCAGCTTTTGCAGCATCTTCATTGGTGTGAATATCTGTAACTGTTGGAATATTGAATGTTTCTGAAACTTTTCTTAATATTTTTAATGCTTTTTCATCACCAATTCCAGTAAAACTATCAATTCTAGAGCGATTTGCTTTTTTAAAACTCCCTTTGAAAATAAATGGAATTTCTAATGTATCGGTCACTTTTAAAATATGCTCAGCGATACGTAATGCCATTTCTTCACCTTCAATGGCGCAAGGACCAGCTAATAAAAAGAAATTGTTACTATTTGTGTGTTTTATTTTTGGAATCAGGTTTAAATCCATTGTGAAATATTTTTTACAAAGGTACAGATTTTTTTTACTGATTGAAATCAGCAAATGAAATGTGTGAAAGATTTTTTTATGGAACTATTACCTTTAGTTTTTCTTTCTTTTTAATACTTTACTTACATTTGAACATAGTTAATTATTGGCTTTATGAATATACATTTTATTGCAATTGGAGGAAGTGCAATGCACAATTTAGCACTCGCTTTATATAAAAAAGGATATATAATTACAGGAAGTGATGATGCAATTTTTGAACCTTCAAAATCTAGGTTAAAAGCAAAAGGATTGTTACCAGGAGAGTTTGGTTGGTTTGAAGAAAAAATAACTTCAAATTTGGACGCAGTAATTTTGGGAATGCACGCAAAACCTGATAACCCAGAATTGATAAAAGCGCAGAATCTAGGACTTAAAATATACTCATATCCTGAATTTTTATATGAGCAATCCAAAGATAAAACGCGTGTTGTCATTGGAGGTTCTCATGGGAAAACCACCATTACCTCCATGATATTACATGTATTAAATTATCATGAAATTGAAGTAGATTATATGGTTGGTGCTCAATTGGAGGGTTTTGATACGATGGTACATTTAACTTCAGAAAACGAGTTTATAGTCCTAGAAGGCGATGAGTATTTATCAAGTCCAATTGATAGAAGACCAAAATTTCACTTATACAAACCAAATATTGC
>NZ_JABDRI010000066.1 GCF_013041805.1 Lutibacter sp. | reverse complement strand
TACGATAAATTTAGACCAGCGGCTGTTGTGAATGTAACCTCAGGCGTAGATGAAAATGGAAAATTGAATTTATGGGAGTTTGATATTTATTGCGCAGGAACTCGTGGAACAAAATTGTTTTACGATGCAGAAAATAATAGAACTAGAATATTTAATGAACGTAATATTCATCCATTTGGTACAGGAGCTTGGAGAGCTCCAGGAAATAATTCTACTACTTTTGCACGTGAATCTCACATAGATGTTACAGCTTTTGAAGCAGGAATTGATCCTTTAGAATTCAGATTAAATAATTTGAAGAGTGAAAATATGATTGCAGCTCTTAAACTAGGCGCAGATAAGTTTGGTTGGAATAGAACAAAAAAGGAAGGACATGGTTTTGGAATTGCTCTTGGTGAAGATGCTGGTACTAGTGTGGCAATGCTAGCTGAAGTTCATGTAGATAAAAAGACAGGGATTGTAACTCCAATTAAAGTAGTTTGTTCACAAGATATGGGTCAAGTTGTAAACCCACATGGCGCAACGGTACAAACAGAAGGAGGAATCACAATGGGGTTAGGGTATGCTTTGTATGAAGATATTGAGTTTAACGGAGGAAGAGTAAAAACTAGGAATTTTAGTAATTATACCATTACAAAATTTTCGAATACACCAGAAATTGAATGTGTTTTTATAGATAAAATGGATTCAAAACCGCAAGGAGGTGGAGAACCTGCGATAATTTGTGTTGGTGGAGCCATTGCAAACGCAGTATTTGATGCTTGTGGAGCTAGAGTAACAAGAATACCTATAACTCCTGAAAGAGTTTTAAAAAGCCTTAAATAACAAGATTTAGAATTTTGTAAAATAGATTTTATTGGTTTTTATTTCATTAGAAGCATGTTATATTTGTTTCTATGAATAAATTATTTAAAACAACACAAGACTCTGAGGTTATTTTAACTGAGTTAATGTTACCCTCACACTCAAATTTCAGTGGAAAAATACACGGTGGTTTTATTTTATCTTTAATGGATAAAGCAGCTTTTTCTTCAGCATCAAAATTTTCTGGCCAATATTGTGTAACAGCCTCTGTAAATAGAGTGGATTTTTTAAATTCTATTGAAGTAGGAGAGTTAGTTACTTTAAAAGCAAGAGTAAACTTTGTTGGAAGATCATCTATGGTTGTAGGAATAAGAGTTGAGTCTCAAAACATTAGAAACGGTGAAATTAAACATTGTAATTCTTCTTATTTTTCTATGGTTGCCAAAGATGAACAAGGAAAAACGGTAAAAGTACCAGGTTTAATTATTTCAGATTACGATGGTTTACGTCGATTTTTACGCTCTATTAAACATATAAAAATGAGAAATGAACGTAAATTAGAGTTTAGTAGAGAAGCATTTAAACCTGAAATATATACGGATGTTTTGAAAAATTATAATGTAAAAATAGAGATATAAAAAAAGAGCTAAAAAGCTCCTTTTTATTTCAAAAATATTATTGTTGTACCCAATCAACTGCAGCATCCATTGTTGAAAATGGTTTAATTTTTAACTCCTTTTTTTGATTTTCTCCTAGAATTGGAAAAATAATTATTTTAGGGTTATTAGTAATTACGGCTAGTTTAATTTTTCTAATACAATCTTGATTTTTCATATAGTTTAATAAATTTTCAAAACTTTTTAGATCCATTTCAATTTCACAATCTAATAAATCATTTATTACACCTTTAATTTTATGATCTATAAGTTTGTTTTCACATAAATATTTCCAAGAATCAAAAATTTCATTAAAAGTTACCTTACCAATAAATTTTCTAATTAATATTGATTCTGGATATAATTCGTGTCTTTTATATTTAATACTCATAATACGTGTGGGTTATAAGTGGTAAAATAGTAAAATAAAATTAAACAAGTATTAAGAAATAGTTATGACAGTGTTTTTAATTCTATCAATAGTTTCTTGTTTCCCAATCATTTCAGCAATATCAAATAAATGAGGACCTTTCATAGCGCCAACCAAACTTAATCTAAAAGGCTGCATAATTTTCCCAAATCCAATTTCTTTAGATGTAATCCATTCTTTAACGATGGTTTCAATATGTTCTGACGTAAAATTCTCAATACCTTCTAGTATAGAAATCAACTCTTTCATTAATTCAGAAGTATTTTCTTTCCAGTTTTTCTTTGCAGCTTTCTCATCATATGTTAATGGAGCTTGAAAAAAGAAGCTACTTAATTCCCAAAAATCCTCAACAAATGTGGCACGCTCTTTTATAAGCGAAACAACTTTTTCAGTATAGTTTATATCTGTAGCTATCTCTTTTTCAATTAAAATAGGTAAGAAAATTTCAGCCAATTCAGCATCTGATTTTAACATCATATACTGTTGGTTGAACCATTTGGTTTTTTCAGGACTAAATTTTGCGCCACTTTTACTTACTCGTTCTAACGTAAAAGTTTTACATAATTCATCTAAAGTAAATATTTCTTGTTCTGTACCAGAATTCCAACCTAATAAAGCAAGCATATTTATAAAGGCATCTGCAAAATATCCATCTTCTTTATATCCACATGAAACATCTCCTGTTGCCTCATTTATATATTCAAGTGGAAAAACAGGAAATCCTAATTTATCACCATCACGTTTGCTTAATTTACCTTTTCCAACAGGTTTTAAAATTAAAGGTAAATGCGCAAATTCTGGAATTTCCCAATTAAAAGCTTGATATAAAGCGATGTGAAGTGGAAGAGAAGGTAACCATTCTTCACCACGAATTACATGACTTATTTCCATTAAATGATCATCAACAATATTAGCTAAATGGTATGTTGGCATACCATCACTTTTAAACAAAATTTTATCGTCTAATAATTCGGTTTTGAACGATACGTGACCACGAATTATGTCAGTTGTAGAAATAGTTCCGTGCTCACCTTTTGTTGGATCGTGCATTTTAAATCGAACAACATATTTATCTCCATTAGCAATACGTTTTTGAACATCTTCTTTGCTTAATGATATTGAGTTAGTTAGTTTTTCTCTATTGTGCCAATTATAGATAAACGTTTTGCCTTTCTGTTCGTGATCTTTTCTGTGAAAGTCAAGTTCTTCAGTGGTATCAAAACAGTAATAGGCTTTTCCTTTTTCTATCAATTCATCAGCAAATTGCTTATATAGATGTTTTCTTTCGGATTGTCTATACGGTCCAAATTTTTCATTTTTATTAGGACCTTCATCAAAAGGAATATTGCACCAGTTTAAGGCGTCAACAATATATTTTTCAGCATTTTCAACGTATCGAGTTTGATCTGTATCTTCAATTCTAAGTATAAAAGTACCACTGTGTTTTTTGGCAAATAAATAATTAAAAAGTGCTGTTCTAACACCACCAATATGTAATGGTCCTGTTGGACTTGGGGCAAATCGTACTCTAACGTTTTTCATTTTTATTTTGTTTTAGATTGCAAAGATAATTTTTCAATAGGAATATGTGAATTTTATTACAAAAAAAGGCTGCTGTTAAGCAACCTTTAAAATCAGCCCAATTATGATTTTAATACCCTTTGATGAATTCAAAGAATGAGTTTGTGTGGGAGTTAGGGACATTTATACTCATTTTTTTTGAGCATTATTTTTATTTCTAATGCTCTTTGTGAGTCTGGCATTTTTGTAATTTTATTGAATATAATAATATGTAAAAATATGACTACAAGTGAAATCAATTTAAGTAATATTGATTTAGATTTATTTGATTCCATTTATAACTTTGCAAATTATCTTTTACAGTCCAAAAATATGATTTGTTAATCTATTTTTTAAAGGGAAATACACTAAACTTTTAAGGGGATATTTCCCCTTTTTTATTTTTGATAGCATAAATATTTATTTTAAGTTATTGAAAATAAATATAATACGATTAGTGTTCAATAATAAATCTTGTATATCGAAATACTTTATGGTTAAAACTATAGAAAAATAGTACTTTTAACAAACCAATTTAAATAAGTTATTTATATCTATGAAAACAAATTTACCAAAAGGCCTTATTTCATTTAAAGAAGCGGTAGAATTAAATCAAAATTTTATTAAAACACGATCCAAAGATTTAAATAAAATAGTTAAAAAAGAATCGGGTGATCTTAATAGAGAAGATGCTGTTTCTTGCTGGTTTTCTATAGAAGAGTTAAAAAATTATATTGCATATATTGAAAATGAAGCACCAGAGGCAAACGGATTACGCGTTTATTTTGGGGCCTATTCAAATGATACTAAGAAGCAACATAAGAAAGACTTGTCTACGGTGTTTTTTGTACCAACAAAATCTAGGTTAAAATCTATACAAAAAGATGGAATAGAAGACACAGAAGAAGGAGGTACAGATATAACTGAGTTAGATGGATTGAATAGAGGAACTATGGGGCATCCTCCTTCTGCAACGTATCCTCAATAATAGTGATATACTTATTTATAATATATCCGATTTTATATTTAATAATACTTATAACAGGTATTATAAATTATGCAAAAATTAAAGATAATTTTTATTTAAAACTATTTTTATTTTTTATTGCATATTCTTTAACTACAGAAATTTTAGGGTTTGTAATTGGCGTATTGTATGAGATTAATACATATCCTATAAATAATGGTTGGATTCTAGTTAGTCATTTTTTCTACCTATTTTTTTTTCTGTCTCTTTTAAAAAGTGCCTTTAAAAGAAATATAGTTAAATATGGTATTGTTTGTTATACTATTTATACCTTGATAAATATATCTTTTTTTTCTGATTATTTGACAGAATTTTTAGATATAAATTCTATTGTTGGTGGTATTTTAATTGTAATTTCAATTATGATATATTTTTCTGAATTAGTGCAAAGTGATGGAATTTTAAACTTAAAAAAATCTATGTTTTTTTGGATTAGTTTAGGAGCTTTATTTTTTTATATTGGAGTAATTCCGGTAGATGTAATTGCTAAATTTATAAATTTTGGTGTGGTGCTTAGAGTAATAACATTGCTTTTAAATTTATTAATGGCGGGATTTTTTATCACGGGTTTTATTGTGAGTGAAAAGGAGTATAATAGGTAGGTTTTGGAACAAGAAAGAATACAAATATTAGTTTTAGTTGTTACAATTATTGTTATTGTATTAGCGGCTACATTAGTGGTTTTCTTATTATATTTTCAGAAGAAAAAGACTGCTTATATTTTAAAGCAACGTGAAATTCAGCAGCGTTTTGATAAAGAAATCACAAAATCTAAATTGGAAATTCAAGAACAAGCATTACAAAATATTAGTTGGGAAATTCATGATAATGTTGGTCAATTACTGTCAGTAGCTAAAATACAATTGAATATTTTACAGTTAAATGCTCCTCAAGAACAACAAATAAAAATACAAGAAACAGGCGACATTGTAAGTAAAAGTTTACAAGAATTACGAGGTTTAGCTAAATCATTAAATCCTGATGCTATAAAAAATAGGGGTTTTGAAGAATCTATATCAAATGAAGTTGATCGGTTTAATCGGTTAAAATTTGTAAATGCATCCTTAAAAATTTTAGGAGAACCTTTTAGTTTAAGTAATGAAAAGGAAATTATTTTGTTTAGAATTTTTCAAGAGTTTAGTAATAATACTTTGAAGTACTCCAAAGCTAAAAATTTGGCGATTTCAATAAATTATACAAATAACCAGCTTGAATTTATTGCTGAGGATGATGGTATTGGATTTGATTTAACGGATGAGTCTAATCAGAACGGTATTGGTTTGTTAAATATGAAAAGTAGAACAAAATTAATTGGAGGAGAAATAGAGATTAAATCAGCCAAAGAAAAAGGAACAAAAATATTTATTACTTGTCCTAAATAAATACTTATGAATAAAATAGATATAATTATCGTTGATGATCACTTATTGTTTTCACAAGCATTAAATGGACTTATTTCTAACTTTAAAGAATTTAACGTTTTAGCGGTTTTAAGTAACGGAAAGGATGTAGTTGACTACGTTTCAAATCACAATAAGTTACCTCAAATTGTTCTTATGGATATTCAAATGCCCATAATGAATGGTATTGAAGCAACACAATGGTTAAAAGATAATAGACCTGAAATAAAAGTATTAGCCTTATCTATGGAGGCTGAGGAAAACACTATTTTAAAAATGCTTCGAGCTGGGGCTAAAGGCTATTTATTAAAAGATATTCACCCTAGAATTTTACAACATGCATTAAAAGAGGTTCATAAAGTTGGGTTTTATTATACTGAGAATATAACAAATACATTATTAAACTCTATAGATAAACCTGAACAATCAAGCGCAATTAAATTAAAAGAAAGAGAATTAGAATTTTTAAAGCTTTGCTGCTCTGAAATGACCTATAAACAAATTGCTGAACATATGTTTTTAAGCCCTAAAACTGTGGAAAATTATAGAGAAGCTTTATTTGAAAAATTAGAGGCTAAGACACGTATTGGCTTAGTTTTATACGCTATCAAAGAAAAAATTGTAATACTATAATATTTGTGTTAGAAATATTCTGATACTTTTAACAACTATGCTTAGATTTATGAATTGAAATTATTAAAACTCATAATTCCTTAAATATTTCACTTATAATTCAGGGTTAAATTAGAGGATTACTTTAATTCAAAGTTGACTGAACTTAATAAATGAGAAATTAATATTAGTCTTCATATTTGTCAAACCACTTTTTTTAATGATTATGATTTAAGAAATTTTATTGATACTATAATTTATTTTTAGTTTAATTTAGCTATTTATAATGAATACATATAATTGGTGAGCAGTTTTAGTAACATACAAACTAAACTTAAAAATTTTATTAAAAAGTATTATTACAATGAACTTATTAAAGGGCTTATTGTATTTTTTACTTTAGGTGTCCTTTATTTTATTTTTACGCTGTTAATAGAATATTTTTTATGGCTTAAACCACTGGCTAGAACCTTATTATTTTGGATTTTTATTCTTGTTGAAGCTTCATTGTTTACAGCCTATATTCTTTTTCCTATTATTAAAATAATAGGGTTAAAAGAGGGGATAAATGAGCAAGATGCGTCCAAAATAATTGGGAATCATTATTCTGAAATTAATGATAAGTTGTTGAATATGTTGCAGTTAAATGATTCTGAAGGCAATACTGAACTTATCGAAGCTAGCATTGAGCAAAAATCTAGAGAATTGTCACCTATACCTTTTAGACGTGCCATTGATTTTTCTAAGAATAAAAAGCTTTTAAAGTTTTCATTAATTCCAGTTGCAATATGGGTACTAGTTTACCTGACGGGTAATATCACTATTTTTAATGACAGTTTTGCTAGAGTGGTTGATTATAATACACAATATGAGCCACCCGCACCTTTTTCTTTTCAAATATTAAATACTGATTTAAATGTGGTTGAAGGTGAACCTTTTATTTTAGAAGTAGAAACTATAGGAAATGAAATTCCCGAAGATGCTAAAATAATTTTTTTAGAGGAGAATTACTACTTGCAATCTACCAGTTTGGGTAAATTTGAATATACGTTTACAGGTATAAAAAAGTCACTTGAATTTTATTTTGAGGCTAATGGTATTACATCTAAAACCTATCAACTTAATTGCATTGCTACACCGGTTATTACCAATTTAAAAATGGTTTTAAATTATCCTGCTTATACTGGAAAAAGAAATGAAGTAATCCAAAATACCGGTAATGCAATTGTTCCTTATGGAACTGTAATTGATTGGCAAGTTGAAACGCATCAAACAAATAGTGTAAGTTTTAATTCAAAGCAAGAAGACCCTCAAAATTTTAGACAAAGCACAAAAGATTATTTTAGCTATTCAAAAGAAATTTATAACACGTTAAATTATAAAATTTCAACCTCTAATAATCAACTAAAAAACCATGAAGCCTTGGATTTTAATATTCAAGTTATTTCAGACGAGTATCCAAAAATTATTGTAAAATCAGACATAGACTCTATAAACCATGGCCCAGTTCAATTCATTGGGCAATTAAGTGATGATTATGGTGTTCAAAAACTTCAATTAGTTTATTACGATAGAAGTAATAAAACCCAACTTAATAAGCATGTAATACCAATTTCAAAAGCTTCTTTTACTGACTTCTATTATGTTTTTCCTGATGATATTTCGATAGAAGAAGGAGTTGATTATGAGTTATATTTCGAAGTTTTTGATAATGATGCTGTGAACGGAACTAAAAAATCTAAAAGTCGATTGTTTCGTTATTATAATAAAACAAAAAAGGAATTAGAAGACGAATTGTTAAAAGAACAAAGCGAAACTCTAGAGTCTTTTACGAAGTCATTAGAAAAATCTAAAGAAACAAATACAGAAGTTGAGCAATTTAAAAACTCGTTACAAAATAAGGACGCTATAAATTGGAATGATACTAAAAAGTTGGAACAGTTTATTAAAAGACAAACCCAGTATCAAGAAATGTTTCAAAAACAAACAAGTAAAATTGAACAAAATTTAAATGAACAACCTGTTAATGATGAGTTAAAGGAGAAAAAAGAGGAGCTTCAAAAACGTATTGAAGAGACTAAGAAATTGGCTGAGCAAAATAAAATGTTAGAAGAGCTTAAAGAACTTTCTAAAAAGCTAGAAAAAGAAGATTTAATTGATAAGCTAGAAGAGCTAGCTAAAAAAAACAAGCAGAACAAGCAAAGCTTAGAACGTATTTTAGAGTTAACCAAGCGTTTTTATGTGGAGCAAAAAGCGAATCAAATAAGCGAAAAGTTAGATGATCTTTCTAAACGGCAAAAGGATTTGTCCAATAAAAAACAAGAAGAAAATACTGCAGAAAAGCAGGAAAAGATAAATGATGAATTTGAGAAAGTGAAGAATGATTTTGATGAATTAAATAAGCAAAATCAGGATTTGAATAGGCCTATGGAGCTTCCAAATATTGATGATGAATCTGAAGATATTGATAAGGAATTAAGTGATGCTTTGGAAGAGTTGAAAAAGGAGCAACCGAGTAGCGCTAAAAAAAGTCAAAAGTCTGCCGCAAAAAAAATGAAGGAATTAAGTGAATCAATGGAACAATCTATGGTAGCTGCCGAAGGAGAATCCATTGATGAAAATATTGAGGATTTACGTAAAATTGTTGAAAATTTAATTGAGTTTTCTTTTCAGCAAGAATCGTTGTTAGAAAAATTTTCAAGTTCCGATAACCAACATCCTGAATATCCTGGTAATATTAAGCAGCAATATGTTTTAAAAGAATATTTTGAACATATTGATGATAGTTTGTATGTGTTGTCTCTACGTATTGTTACAATGACTTCTACAATACAAAAAGAGCTGTCTGACGCCCATTTCTATATAGATAAATCTTTATTAAATTTTACAGAGAATAGATTTCAACAAGGAATCTCTGATCAACAATTTGTAATTACATCGGCAAACAATTTAGCTAATTCTTTAAGTAATTTGTTAGAGAGTTTAATGAACGCATCTCCTAGTTTTGGAAAAGGAAAGGGAAATCAACAACAGTTCACTTTGCCGGATATTATACAAAAGCAGGGAGAGTTAATGGATTCCATTAAAGAAAAGATGGAAAAAGGAGAAAAAGGAGATGGCGATAATGGAGATAAACAAAATGAAGAAGGCGAGGGTATGAACGGCGATTTATATGAAATTTATAAAGAGCAAGCTCAATTAAAGGAAATGTTAAAAGAGCTTTTAGGAAATGACGGTGAAAATTCTAAAGAAGGTTTAGGAAAGGCAATTAAAGAAATGGAAGACCTGGAACGAGAATTAATAGAGAAAGGTTTTACTCAAGAAGCTATTAATAATATGCAACAATTGAATTATGAATTATTAAAGCTTGAAAAAGCAACTAAACAGCAAGGTGAGGATCAAAAGAGAAATTCTACTACCAATAGCAAGGAATTCGAAAAACGCATTATCAATAAGTTAAAACTTCAAAATGAGTATTTCAATTATAATGATATATTAAACAGACAATCATTACCTTTGCGCACTATTTACAAAAAGAAAGTACAGGAATACTTTAAAACCGATCAATAAATATTATACCAATGATTCAATTTAATTACGAGACTTCTTTCAAGTTAGATGATGAGAGTAAAATACAAAATTGGATTTCCTCTTGTATTATCAAATATGGATTTACGGAAGGAGATATAAGTTATATCTTTTGTGATGATGATTATCTATTGAAATTGAATGTTGAGTTTCTTGAGCATGATACATTAACAGACATTATTAGTTTCGATTATACATTAGGAAAACTGCTTAGTGGAGATATCTTTATTTCCGTGGAAAGAGTTGTTGAAAATGCAATAAAATTTAATCAAACAACTGATAATGAGATTAATAGAGTTATGATTCATGGTATTTTACATTATATAGGTTTTAAAGATAAGTCCGAAGATGCTAAAATTATAATGCGTAAGGAAGAAGATAAATGTTTAGAGTTATTAAATTTGAAGTAATGTTCCACGTGGAACCTTAAATATAGAACTATGTTTAATACGGTTTATGATGTTATAGTTGTTGGTGGTGGGCACGCTGGTAGTGAAGCTGCTGCAGCAGCGGCTAATATGGGAAGTCATACATTATTGATTACCATGAGTTTGCAAAATATTGCACAAATGAGTTGCAATCCGGCTATGGGTGGTATTGCAAAAGGCCAAATAGTTAGAGAGATTGATGCGTTAGGTGGTTATAGTGGAATAGTGACTGATAACACGGCCATTCAATTTAAAATGTTGAATAAATCTAAGGGCCCGGCTATGTGGAGTCCAAGAGCACAAAGTGATCGTATGCGCTTTGCTGAATGTTGGAGGACGATGTTGGAGGAGACTAATAATTTAGACTTTTATCAGGATAATGTAATAGGGCTCTTGTTTGATGGAGATTCCATTGTTGGAGTTAAAACGGCGTTAGGAATTGAGATTAAATCTAGGTCTGTTATTATTACAGCAGGAACCTTTTTAAATGGATTGATTCATATTGGGTCAAAGACGTTTGGAGGTGGCAGAGCAGGTGAAAGTGCGTCAATTGGTATCACCGAACACTTGGATAAGGTTGGTTTTGAATCTGGAAGAATGAAAACGGGAACTCCACCGAGAGTTGATGGACGATCTTTGGATTTTACGAAAATGATAGAACAACCTGGCGATGAGAATCCTGAAAAGTTTTCTTATTTACCTACAACAAATTCTTTAGAAAAGCAGCGTTCATGTTATATGAGTTATACTTCTAAAGAAGTACATGATTTATTGCGTACAGGGTTTGATAGGTCGCCAATGTTTAATGGTAGAATACAAAGTATTGGCCCAAGGTATTGTCCTTCAATAGAAGATAAAATCGATCGTTTTGCTACGAAAGAACGACACCAGTTATTTGTTGAACCAGAAGGTTGGGATACTGTTGAAATTTATGTAAATGGTTTTTCTACATCATTACCTGAAGATATTCAAGACAAAGCTTTAAGAAAAGTTGCTGGTTTTGAAAATGTCAAATTTTTTAGATATGGATATGCGATTGAGTATGATTATTTTCCGCCAACACAATTAATGCATACATTAGAAACTAAGCTTATTAAGAATTTATATTTTGCCGGTCAAATTAATGGTACAACAGGTTATGAGGAAGCTGCAGCACAAGGTTTAATGGCGGGTATTAATGCTTCTTTGAAATTGCAAAACAGAGCTCCTTTTATTTTAAAAAGGAACGAAGCCTATATTGGTGTTTTAATAGACGATTTAATTACTAAAGGAACTGAAGAACCTTATCGGATGTTTACATCTCGTGCAGAGTATAGAACCTTGCTACGTCAGGATAATGCAGATTTGCGTTTAACGCCTATGTCTTTTAAGTTAGGTTTAGCATCAAAAGAACGAATGGATCGAGTTATTGAAAAGCAGAAAAAAACAGATTTGTTTGTCGATTTTTTAATTAAGACTAGTATTAAACCTTCTGAAATTAATCCTATATTGGTAGAAAATAATACTGCAGAAATACAACAATCGATGAAGCTTTTTAAAATAGCAGCTCGTCCTCAATTGAACTTTGGAGACCTTAGAAAGTTAGATAAGATTGAAAGTTTTATTAAAGAAAATTCTATTGATAATGAAATAGTAGAACAAACAGAAATTCATGTTAAATATGCTGGCTATATTGAGAAGGAAAAGAACCAAGCTGATAAATTAAATCGATTAGAAAATGTGGTAATCCCTTCTAATTTTGATTATTCAAAAGTGAAGTCTTTATCAATTGAGGCACGTCAAAAATTAACTAAAATCCAACCAATATCAATTTCACAAGCGAGTAGAATTAGTGGAGTTTCTCCTAGTGATATTTCTGTTCTTTTGGTATATATGGGAAGATAATTTTTAATGTTCCACGTGGAACACAGTAATTTTTAAATGTAAATTGATTGAAAATTGAAAGAAAAAATTCATAAAGAGTACATCTTAACTTGTCAAGATTTTACTGTTTCAAATCAAAAATTTGATTTAATTTACAATCATAAGTTTGAAATGCTTGAAACTTCGCCTATGCCAAAAGGGGAAGAATTAGCTTCTTATTATGAAAGTGAATCATATATTTCACATACAGATTCAAACAAAACTTTGACCGATAAATTATATCAATTTGTAAAATCATTTGCTTTAAAACAAAAACTTAGTTTAATAAATTCATTTAATACGGAAGAACAGAAATTATTAGATATTGGTTGTGGAACAGGTGATTTTTTATTGACATGCAAAAATAATGGATGGACTGTAGTAGGAGTTGAGCCAAATAGTAAAGCAAAAAACTTAGCTATTTCTAAATTAAATTCTAATAAAAAAAGTAAAGTTCACTCAAATTTAGAGAATATTGGCACTCAAAAATTTGATGTAATTACACTTTGGCATGTGCTAGAACATGTACCTAATTTAGAAAATTATATATTGAAGTTAAAATCATTACTAAAACCAAACGGTATATTAGTGATTGCTGTGCCAAATTATAGAAGTTTTGACGCTACACATTACAAACAGTTTTGGGCAGCATATGATGTGCCAAGACATTTATGGCATTTTTCAAAAAAATCTATTCAATTACTTTTTTCAGATGTGCATATGAATTTGATTAATATCAAACCTATGTTGTTTGATTCATTTTATGTTTCACTTTTAAGCGAAAAATATAAATCTGGAAAAAGCAATTTATTAAAAGCTTTTTTTATTGGACTGCTGTCAAATATGAAAGCATTGGTAACAAAAGAGTATTCTTCATTAATTTATATCATAAATAACGGCTAAAACTCATTTTTAGACCATTTAAGCTATTTTTTAAACATCAAACAACACTTTGTATATAAATTTTTAATTTATTGATATGAGAAGCTTATATATACCCATTTTTAATAAGTACAAATTATTAATTTCCCTTTTTCAATAAATTTATCTAATACTTTAAATTATTATGCGCTACTCAAACTTTTGTTTATATATTCGCCCAAATTTTATAATAAACCAATAACATACTTAAATGAAAAAATTATTAATTATTGCAGTTGCAATTATGTTGTCATCTTGTAATCAATCAAAAGTAGCATATATTGATTTGGAAGTTTTAATGAAAGATTATGAAGCTACGAAAGCCTTAGAATTATCATTGAAAGAAAAACAAGAGTTGATGGCTAAAGAATTAGATAGTTTAAGTGCTCCATTTCAATTAAAGGTGCAACAATATTACCAAAATCAACAAAAAATGTCAGCTCAAAAAAGAGCAGAAGTTGAGCAATCTTTATCACAAGAGCAACAATTTTTACAATCAAAGCAAAGTCAAGCGTCTCAATTATTACAAGAAGAAAATCAAGAAATGAGTGAAGTACTTACTAAAAGAGTTGATAGCTTTGTAGCAAATTATGCTAAGACGAAAGGATTTAATATGATACTAGGAACTTCAGGAAAAGGAACTGTTTTATATGGTGATGAAGCCTTAAACATCACCTCAGAAATATTAGAAATCTTAAATCTAGATTATAGTAAAAAATAAATTAATAAACTGATTATCAATTATATAAACCGGTATATTTTCATAATATATCGGTTTTTTTATTTTGATCTAGAGCCTACAAATTGTTGTTCTTTGATTTTAAAGAGTACATTAAAAGTTGTTAAACTTCCGTAAATTCTTGTAATATATTGCTGTAAGTCAACTTTATCCTGATCGTCTAAACTACTCGAATTTATTTTTTGCTCCATAACTCTAATTCTGTCCCGTACCATTACAATTTTATGAAAAAAGGAATCAATAGGAATTTCTTTACTTGCTAAATTAGTGTCTTTAGGTTCTAGAATTAAATTTCCACCTTTCCACTTATCTGCAATTGGAATAATTTCAGAAACATCTGACCACTGTTTTAATATAGATCTAAGTGTAGATTCAACTTCAAAAAAACTAACTGTATCTACCTCATCTTCAACGCTTTCAATTACTTCAAATTCACTATCAATGTCGATGGTTTCTAATCCGTTTTCAATAAACGTTACCCAATAATGTTTTGAGGTTACATTGGTTACTACACCTAAGCCATATTCAGCGTGTTTAATACGAGATCCTATGCCTAATAAATTCATAAATTCTTTTTTAAGTTAATAGATAAATGCCAAAAATATTTAAAATAAAATAAACTGCAATACTCGTAGCGCCTTGATAATCTTTTACCAATCGTTGCCCAATTAAAAAGAGTATTAGAGTAAAAGCAGAAATTTGTAATGCAATTTTTGAGATTAAAAAATCATTTTGTGTTACTATAAAATAGAGTCCAGTACACAAAGTAAGTAAAGCTACAACCTCAAGTAGAATAACTTTAATAAGCAATAAAGGAATTATATTTTTAAGAATTGTTTTTTTAAAATGAGTTTTATAATATGCCACAGTTTCTTTCCAGTTTATTAATTTTTCAAGAACTGAAAAAAAGTAAGTAATACAAAAAAAGAGTACAATTAAAATTTCAGCTGAATGATTATTGAAAATAGACATATGCTTTAACAATTACAACTCTTCTTTTATGTGCAAAAGTCTTGTTAGTTTTATAGACAAATCCAGTAGTATTATTTTTGCATTCCCATTTCTTTCAATGTGATAAATAGCATCATTTAATTCTTTATTTATTGCTAAAATATTTCCACTGTGTACAAAAGGAGCAAAGTTTTCTAATTTAAAATTCGGTGTTTTTGGATGCAAAAAAACTAACGCCCCAGCGTTGTAATTCAATAAAATTGCTTGTCTAAAAAACTGCAAGCAATAATGTAGAAAACGTTTTTGAGTTTCTCTTCCTGTTTTTGCAATAGTTTCACTCCAGTTAATTAATGATTGAATTACTGTTGCGTTTCCTTTAGCTTTAAAAGCAGCTCTAATCCAAGTAATAAACCATTGTTCAAATTGTTCATCTGAAGTGTCATTATGTAATAAATGTAAAGCCTTATTAAAATTACCATCTGATTGCTGCGCAATATTTGTTGCTATTGGTTCGTCAGTTCCCTCTTTTTCCACTAAACATTTTGCAATATCAGATTCAGTTAATATTGGGAAATGCAATACTTGGCAACGAGATTTTATAGTAGTAATTAGTTGCTCTTCATCTTCAGTAACTAAAATAAAAACAGTTTTTTTAGGTGGCTCTTCCAATAATTTAAGCAATTTATTGGCAGCTGATGTATTCATTTTTTCAGCCATCCAAATAATCATTATTTTATATCCACCTTCATAACTTTTCAATTTTAAGGCCTTAACTATCTCTTCAGCCTCGTCAACACCAATTTGGCCTTGCTTGTTTTCGATTCCTAAAGATTGTAACCATTCAAACAAATTTCCATAAGGATTTAATTCAATAAATTTTCGCCAATCGGTTAAAAATAAATTACTAACCGGATGACTTTTTACAACATCATTTTTTGCTACAGGAAAAGCGAAATGCAAATCAGGATGGGCTAGTTTAGCACATTTTAAAGCACAAGCCTCTTTATCAGCACTTGTACTGCATAAAATATATTGAGCATAAGCAATGGCCATTGGTAATGTTCCAGAACCTTCTTTTCCAACAAATAATTGAGCGTGCGGAATTCTACCATTATCGGTAGATTTCATTAAGTGACTCTTTAAATATTCTTGACCTATAACTTCTGAAAAATTCATTAGAGCGAATGTAAAACTTTTTTTTATTTTTTAAATCGTTTCTCATTGCTAACTTTTTAGTTTAAAAAAGAAATCGGTTTCGTAGAAAACTTTAATAACTCGTTTAAATTAAATTATATTTGTACAATTAAAACTTAATTATATGAAAACAATACAGGATATAAATTTTGAAGGAAAAAAGGCATTAATTAGAGTTGATTTTAATGTACCTCTTGATGATGATTTTAATATAACAGATGCAACAAGAATACAAGCGGCAAAACCAACAATTATTAAAATTTTAGAAGACGGTGGCGCTGTAATTTTAATGTCGCATTTAGGTAGACCAAAAGGTGCTGAGGAGAAATTTTCTTTACAACATATTGTTGGTAAAGTTTCTGAAATAATTGGAGTTGAAGTAAAATTTGCCGCTAATTGTGTTGGTGAAATTGCTGAAAAAGCAGCTTCAGAATTGCAAATGGGAGAAGTACTTTTATTAGAAAATTTACGATTTCATGATGAGGAAAAATCAGGTGATGTTGAGTTTTCTAAACAACTTTCTAAATTAGGGGATGTTTATGTAAATGATGCATTTGGTACTGCGCATAGAGCACACGCTTCAACAACAGTTGTTGCACAATTTTTTCCACAAAACAAATGTTTTGGAAATTTATTAGCGCAAGAGATTTTAAGTTTAAAAAAGATTTTAGAAGAAGGTGAAAAGCCCGTATTGGCAATTTTAGGTGGTGCAAAAGTATCTTCAAAAATCACAGTAATTGAAAACATTTTGGATAAAGTAGACCATTTAATTATTGGTGGGGGAATGAGTTTTACATTTATAAAAGCGCAAGGAGGAAGTATTGGAGATTCAATTTGCGAAGATGATAAACAAGAGTTAGCATTAGATATTTTAAAACAAGCAGAAGCTAAAGGTGTACAAGTTCATATACCTGTTGATGTAATTGCTGCAGATGCTTTTAGCAACGATGCAAATACACAAATTTGTGATATAAATAGTATTCCAGATGGTTGGCAAGGACTTGATGCCGGACCAAAATCTAGAGAATTATTTAACTCAGTTGTTTTGGTTTCTAAAACAATTCTTTGGAACGGGCCACTAGGTGTTTTTGAATTAGAAAATTTTGCAGGAGGTACAATTGCTTTGGGAAATTCAATTGCTGAAGCTACTAAAAATGGAACATTCTCACTTGTTGGAGGTGGTGATTCTGTTGCTGCAGTTAAACAATTTGGATTTGCTGATAAAGTAAGTTATGTTTCTACAGGAGGTGGAGCTATGTTAGAAAGTTTAGAAGGTAAAACCTTACCAGGTATTGAAGCAATTTTGAAATAGAGATTACTTTTAAATCATTATAATGCAGAACTTGTTTCAGCATCTCATCCTATTGAAAAACCATTTTCTATTTTTTAGAAAATGGTTTTTATTTTTTTTACATTTACACACTTCAAAAACTAAAACATTGCACATATATTATGAAATATACAACCATTCCAAATACCGATATTAAGGTTAGTAAAATTTGTTTAGGTACCATGACTTTTGGTGAGCAAAATACCGAAGCTGAAGCACACGAGCAATTAAATTATGCGGTGCAAGAGGGTGTAAACTTTATTGATACTGCTGAAATGTATTCGGTTCCGGCAAGAAAGGAAACGCAAGGGAATTCAGAAAAACTTATAGGTACTTGGTTAAAAAATCAGAAACGTGAAAACCTAGTAATAGCTACCAAAGTAACAGGACCAAGTCCGACATTTCATTATTTAAGAGATAATTTAGGTTTTTCAAAAGAGGCAATCTTAGAAGCTTTAAATAACAGTTTAAAACGTTTACAAACCAATTATGTTGATATTTATCAATTGCATTGGCCAGATAGAAATGTACCTGTTTTTGGAAATCGAAACTATAAACATCAGGCTGATGAACAATGGGAAGATAATATTAAAGAAGTTGTTGAAACCTTAGATGGTCTAGTAAAAGAAGGTAAAATTCG
>NZ_JABDRI010000029.1 GCF_013041805.1 Lutibacter sp. | reverse complement strand
TCTGAGGGCTGTAAGCTAAATCCACCAAAGTCATACCATGAGGTTGCCCCGTTAATATTTTTCCCAATTATAAAAAGTCCAATTAGTGAGCATAAGCCAACTAAATAAATTAGTGAGGCATATTTTTCATAAAATTTAGCGTCAAAAAATAGTATTAAAATAATAATAGGAAAACTCAGTCCAATCCAAATTAGTTGCTTTCCGTATTCCGTTGAAAAATTTATTAAATTAACAGCTTCTTCATTAACAGTAGCTGAGTATATATTAATCCATCCGAAGAAAATTAACACGAAATAGAGGAGTATAAGTAGCCAATCTATTCCAAAAAAAATATTTTTCTTTCTAATCCTCAATTTTTAATGTTTCGTTTAGTTGTTTGTCATATTCATCTTGTAAACTACCATTTAACATGCGCTGTTCTTCCCAAGATCTAGTTGTTTTTCCTGTTAAATATTTTTCAATCATTAAGCTCGCGATTGGGCCAGCCCATCGAGATCCCCAATAACCATTTTCTACAAAAACTGCAATAGCAATTTTAGGATTATCTTTTGGAGCGAATGCAATAAATATCGAGTGATCTTGTCCATGAGGATTTTCTGATGTTCCAGTTTTACCACAAATTTCAATACCTTTTACCTTAGACCAACTTGCTGTACCCCTTGGGTTTTCAAACACCTGAAATAAACCTTCAATAACAGGATCAAAATGCTCTTCATTAATAGTTGTACGTTTAAGTGTTGTGAATTTGGAATCTAGCACTTCATCTTTGATGTTTTTAACAATATGTGGTGTATAATAAGAGCCTTTATTTGCAACAATAGCGGTCATATTTGCTAATTGAATTGGAGTTGTTAAAATTTCTCCTTGACCAATTGCATTCGAAATGGTATAAGTCGCTGTCCAATTAGTATTTGGATACCACTTATTATAAAACGCACTACTTGGAATTAGTCCTTTTTTACCTACTGATAAATCATTATTTAAATAATTACCTAATCCAAAGCTTTTTACATGGTTGCTCCAAACTTCCATGCCTTCTGTAGGTGTGGGATATTTTTCAATAGATTTTCTATATGCATTTGCAAAATAACTATTACAGGATCTATAAATTGCTTTGTTTAGTGCAACAGAGCTTCCGCGTGTTCCGCAGTGGCATTCCATAAAAGCATCCTTACTATTTCCATATCTGTACCCTCCAAAACATTTTATTGCTGTTGTGGTGCTAATAACATTTTCTTGTAGAGCGGTAAGAGCAGTAATTACTTTGAATGGAGACCCGGGAGGATATTCACCTTGTAAACCTCTATCAAGTAGTGGCATATTTATGGTATCTAAATATAGTTTTGTAAAATTTTTTGATCGATCTCTTCCAATCATTAAGTTAGGATCATATGTTGGTGTAGACACCATAGCTAATATTTCACCAGTGCTTGGTTCAATAGCAACAATTCCACCTCTTTTATTAGTCATTAAAGATTCTCCATACGTTTGTAATTGTGAATCTATTGTTAATGTAATGTCTTTTCCAGGTATTGGAATGGTATCATAAATACCATTTTTATAAGGTCCAATTTCTTTATTGAATCTGTTTCGCTGAATAAATTTTACACCTTTAACACCTCTTAAAATATTTTCATATGTTTTTTCAACTCCCGCTGTACCAATTAGTTCTCCTAATTGATAGTTTGGGTTTTTTTTGATTAAATTTTCGTTGACTTCACTTATATATCCTAGAACGTTGGGAGCTGAATTGATAGGGTATTCTCTTAATGAACGCTTTTGAATATAAAACCCTTTAAATTTATGCATCTTTTCTTGAAAGTAGGCGTAATCGGTTTTAGATATTTGAGCTTGGAAAATAGAAGGAATTCGTGTTGAATATTTTTTAGCTTTATTTAAATTTTTAATAAAAGTCTCTTTATCAATTCTAATTAGGTTGCAAAAATCTAATGTGTCAAGAGGTTTTACTTCTCTAGGAATAACCATGATATCATACGATAATTGATTAGCAACGAGTAAAACTCCATTTCTATCATAAATATAACCTCTTTCAGGATAGTCGTATTTAACTTTTACTGCTGAATTATTTAATAGCTCTTTATCATATGAACTATCTATTACTTGTAAATAAAATAAGCGAATTATAAATACTATCCCAATAAAAATTATTAGTATAGTTAATAAGCCCGTTCTTTTCATTTGTTTTTAGTTGCTTTTATGAGTTGTGAACAAAATAATTCATCATTTTTTTTATTTCTTTTTAGTGAATAATAATATTCCTAAAATACTTAAAATAATGGTAAAGATACTAGTAAAAATTGTATTCTTTAGGATCGTTATAAAAGCATTGAAGCTAAAGTATTCAAGTGAGAATACTATAAAATGATGTATAATAGTTAACGTAGCTATGTATAAAAATATTTTATCAATTGACAATGATCTAATATTAAAAAGTAAATAATCAAAATCAGATTTTCTTAAAATGGTTTTTAACACTGAGATTCTAATAAATGCAATAAATAATGTCGCGGCAGCATTTATTCCTCCTGAATCAGAGAATATATCAACTGAAAGACCAAATAGAAAGCTTAGTATTAAAAATAAACTCCTATTTTTTTTAAGAGGAAACAAAAATATCCATACGATATAAACCATAGGGTTTAAGTACCCAAATAAATTTATATGATTTAAAATTAATACTTGTAAAAGCACTAACCCAATAAATCTGAGGCTATTTGAAAGTATTAAATTATTCATTGATAGATTTTTCTTCTAATTCTTTTTGTTCTTTCTTTTTTAAATTCTTAATCACTTGAACGTATCCAATTGAACTCATATCATTAAATAATGAGACATTAATTTCGTTATATTGATTATTTTCAAATTTAAAATCTTTAATCACTCCAACATTAATTCCTTCAGGAAATATAGCCGATTTTCCACCTGTAATTATTGAGTCTCCAATATTAATAATTGCTTGCCTAGGAATATCTGTTATTTGTAAAGTTTTATAATCTTTGCCGTTCCAAACTAGCGTTCCATAATGATTACTATTTTTTAAGCGTATATTAATTCTAGAGTTTTCATTTAAAATTGAAAGTACGGTACTAAAATTTGAAGATATATTTTTAACAACACCAATAATACCAGCACTATTTATGATTCCTAAATCTCTATCAACTCCTTGATTATTGCCTTTATTAATAGTCAATAAATTATTCCTTTTTGTAAAGTTATTATTAATAACTTTTGCTGAAGTATATTCATACTGTTGAAAGTATTTTGATGTATCAGAAACAATAAAATAATTATTTGAAGAATTAAAATTTTGTTTGTTTAATTGGTTTTTTAAACGAATATTCTCTTCGATTAAAAGCTTATTTTCATCTTTTAAAAGAAAAAATTCATTGATTGAATTAGCTTTACTATAAATACCGCCTGTAACAAAATTAGCTGAGTTTATAAATCTGCTTGTATGATATGAATGGTGCTGAATGGTAAAATATAAGGCTAGAATTTCTAACAGTATAAACAGCAGAGAATATCTAAATTTTTTAATAAAATAAAACAGCTGCTGCATAAGTAGTTATAGAAGTTAGTCTATTTCATTAATACATTTCTGTATTTGCCAATATCTTTTAACGCAATTCCAGTTCCTCTAACCACTGCTCTTAGCGGATCTTCAGCAACGTAAACTGGTAAATCAGTTTTTCTTGATAATCTTTTGTCCAACCCTCTAAGCATAGATCCACCACCGGCAAGATAAATTCCGGTATTGTAGATATCTGCGGCTAATTCAGGTGGAGTTTTAGATAATGTTTCCATAACTGCATCTTCAATTCTTAATATTGATTTATCTAAAGCTTTTGAAATTTCTCTAAAAGAAACTTGAACTTGTTTTGGTTTTCCGCTTAATAAATCTCTTCCTTGAACGAGCATATCATCAGGAGGTGTTTCTAAATCTTCAGTAGCAGCACCAATTTGAATTTTAATTTTTTCAGAAGTACGCTCACCAACATATAGGTTGTGTTGCGTTCTCATATAATAGGCAATATCTGAAGTAAATACATCACCTGCAACTTTTACCGATTTATCGCACACAATACCTCCTAAAGCTATCACTGCAATTTCTGTAGTACCACCACCAATGTCAATAATCATATTACCTTTTGGCTGCATAATATCAATTCCAATACCAATGGCTGCAGCCATTGGCTCATGAATTAAGTAAATTTCTTTAGCATTCATATGTTCTGCAGAATCAATTACTGCACGTTTTTCAACTTCTGTTATTCCAGATGGTATACAAATAACCATGCGTAGTGAGGGAGAGAAAAAACGTTTTTTAATGTTCGGAATATTTTTAATAAACTCTTTAATCATTTGTTCCGAAGCCTCGAAATCTGCAATTACACCATCTTTTAGAGGGCGAATTGTTCTAATATTTTCATGAGTTTTCCCTTGCATTAAGCTGGCTTTTTTCCCAATTGCAATAATTTTCCCAGTATTTCTATCTCTTGCAACTATTGAAGGAGCATCAACAACAACTTTGCCGTCATGAATTATTAGTGTATTTGCAGTACCTAAATCAATGGCAATGTCTTCAGTCATAAAGTCGAAAAAACCCATACTATATTAAATGTTTATTAATTTTTAAATTGGAATCTAACAAAGTTACTAAAATTAGTGTTTAAAATGACGCGTTCCTGTAAATATCATCGACATTTTATGATCGTTGCAATAATCAATAGATAATTTATCCTTAATTGAACCTCCTGGCTGAATTACAGCATTAATACCAGCTTTATCAGCTATTTCAACACAATCTGGAAATGGGAAAAATGCATCACTTGCCATCACAGCACCTTTTAAATCGAAATTAAAATGAGTAGCTTTTGTAATTGATTGATTCAACGCGTCAACACGACTAGTTTGCCCTGTTCCGCTTGCGCAAAGCTGTTTATTTTTTACTAATACAATGGTATTTGACTTAGTGTGCTTACAAATTTTTGATGCAAAAAACAGATCTTCTAATTCATTAGTAGTTGGTTGTTTAATTGTAGCTGTAGTTATACCACTAGCATTATCTGTTTTATTATCTTTTTCTTGATATAGCACACCATTTAAAGCAGTTCTATATTGATTTTTAGGTAATTCAATATTTTTTTGAATTAAAATAATTCTATTTTTTTTGCCTTTTAAAATTTCTAAAGCTTCAGAAGTATAGCTTGGAGCAATTACAACTTCACAAAATAATTTATGAATTTCAGAAGCTGTATCAGTATCAATTTCTCTATTTGAAATTAAAACACCACCAAAAGCGGATGTTGGATCTCCTGCTAGCGCATCCAAATACGCTTGTTTTAAGGAATCACGTTGTGCTAATCCACAAGCATTATTATGTTTTAAAATAGCAAAAGTTGGTGTGTCATTTTTAAACTCGTTAATTAAATTAACAGCGGCATCAACATCCAACAAATTATTGTACGAAAGTTCTTTACCATGTAATTTATCAAAAAGAGCGTCTAAATCACCAAAGAAATACCCTTTTTGATGAGGGTTTTCACCATAACGCAATGTTGAAACAGTATCAAAACTTTCTCTAAATGTTATTTCGCTATTATTTAAATAGTTGAATATAGCAGTGTCATAATGACTTGAAATAGCGAAAGACTTTGCTGCGAAGTTCTTCCTTTCTTCAAGTGTGGTTTCGCCATTTGAATTTGACATTATTTCTAAAAAATCATCATATTGGTTCATAGAAGATACGCAAATAACATCTTTGAAATTTTTTGCTGCAGCTCGTATAAGTGATATACCACCAATATCTATTTTTTCAATAATATCTTGTTCAGTAGCATCACTTAAAACTGTTTTTTCAAAAGGATATAAATCAACAATTACAATATCAATTTCAGGAATATTATATTCATTCAATTGTGATAAATCATTTTCGTTTTCACGTCTTGATAAAATCCCTCCAAAAACTTTTGGGTGTAACGTTTTTACTCTTCCTCCCAAAATTGAAGGATATGAAGTTAAATCTTCAACAGGGATAACGTTTATACCTAATTCTTTAATAAATTTTTCTGTACCACCAGTTGAATAAATTATAACTCCAAGTTCATTTAGCTTTTTTACAATAGGAGCTAAACCATCTTTGTGAAATACCGAAATTAATGCTGTTTTTGCTTTTTTTGTTGAATTCATTTGTAGCTTTCTAAGTTTACGCAAAGCTAATAATTATCAGCAGCTTAACAACATAAAAAAATATAAATTTTATAGTAAATTTTTATTTTTATTGAAGAAATTCACTAACTTTTTCACACACAAATTCTAACAGCATTTCATCATTTTTAGTAAATGGATCTATGGCATGTGAATCGATATCTATTTGTCCAATATTTTCTCCATTCACAAAAATTGGAATTACAATTTCGCTTTTCACTTTAAAACCACAAGAAATATAATTGTCTTGGTCTTCAACATTTGGAACAATAAAATTTTCATTGCTTATAGCAACTTGTCCACAAATGCCTTTTCCAAAAGGAATAATTATATGTTCGGTAGGTTCACCAGCAAATTCAGCAAGTTTCAATTCCTGCTTATCACCATTTTTAAAATAAAATCCAACCCAGTCATAATATTCTATTTCTTGTTTTAAATAATTACAAATAGCTTGTAGTTTTTCCGAAACTGTTTTATTCAATTGAATCTGCTGTATTATCGATTCTTTTAATAGAGTAATGTTCATATAAATTTGTAGTTTTATGCAAAATTAAAATTCTTTTAGAGTGCAAAGCAATAAAATAGTGCTTTTATTTTTAGGTAAATTTTTTGGTACATACATACTGTTATTTTTAATGTATTCTTTGTACTTAAATAAAACGCAAAGTAAATCAGGTGTATTTGCTTGTGCTCCAATTACTAATTCAGTAGCTAAACAAACTCAGTTATTATTGAATACTGTTGGTTTTGACGCTAAAATTGAACAACATACTAAAGAGGTTTCTGTAAAGTTATTTATTAATGAAAAGTATGTTTCACGTATTATTGAAGGTTGTAATTCTATTAGTATAATTATTTTATTTTGTTCTTTTGTAATTGCTTTTTCTAGTAATTTTAAATCAACATTTTTATTTATTTTAGTAGGGAGCTTACTTATTTATATTGTGAATATTATTAGAATTGCCATAATTTCTATTTCCTTATATCAATTTCCACAATATGAATATATTTTACATGATATATTATTTCCACTGATTATTTATGGGTTTACTTTTTTATTGTGGTTTATTTGGATCAAGAAATTTTCTAAAATTTAAGAATGAAAAAAACAGTTCAAATAGTTGCACTTTTGATGTTAGTTTTGATGCTAATTGCTATACGAGTTTTTGTTCAGCCTTACTTTTACGATCCTTTAATTGATTATTTTAAAAGTGACTATCTTTCTAAGCCAATTCCTCAAATTAATTTTAAACTTTTTTTTCTAAACCTTTTATACAGGTATTCTTTAAATTCAACTATTTCATTAGCTATTATATATTTAGTTTTTAAAAACATAAAAACCCTTATGTTTTCGTTAAAAATTTATATAATTGCTTTTGTAGTGCTTTGCATGATTCTTTTATTACTCTTAAAATATAATTTAAATTTAGACTATCAGCTTATTTTTTATGTACGAAGATTTTTAATTCATCCAATTTTTTTATTGATTTTACTTCCTGCCTTTTATTATCAACAGTTAAAAACAAGAAAAGTTCGGTTTAAAAAATAAAAAAATCATTAATAATTGTCATTTTTTACTATTTTAGTCGGCATAAATTAATAGTTGAACTAAAAAAATCATAATAATGAAAAAATCAATTTTTGTATTTGCTGCAATATTTTCGTTTACATTGCTATTTACTGCTTGTAAAGAAACTAAAAAAGAGGAAGTGAAAGAAGATGTTAAGATGGAAAGTCATGAAGGTCACGATCACGATTCTGAAGAAATGGCTTCAAAAGATGTTTATCAATGCCCAATGGATTGCGAAGAAGGAAAAGTTTATGAGAATGAAGGAACTTGTCCAGTTTGTAAAATGGATTTAAAAATGAAATCTGTAGATTCTAAAGAATTAGAAAATACTGTTGTTTGCAAATGTCAAGAAGGTGGAGAGTGTACTTGTGCGCCCGGTGAATGTAAGTGTGCAGAGGTTGCTTCAAATAAAATGGAATGCACTAAATGCGCCGATGGTGAATGTAAGTGTGGAGCTGAAATGGCTGCAAAAAAAATGGAATGTACAAAGTGTGAACCAGGCAAATGCGAATGTAAAGCATAGAAAGAGTTTTCTTTATAAAATAAAAAATCCGATGCTAAGAACATCGGATTTTTTTATTTATAACTTTAAGAATGAATTACATCATTCCAGGCATTCCGCCACCACCCATTGGAGGCATTCCAGCTCCTGCAGGAACATCTTCCTTAATATCAACTAGCGTACACGCAGTAGTTAAAATCATACCAGCAACTGAAGCTGCATTTTCAAGAGCAATTCTAGTTACTTTAGTTGGGTCAATAATTCCAGCTTTTAACATTTTAGTATATTCATCTGTTTTTGCATTATAACCAAAATCTGCTTTACCTTCCATAACTTTAGCAACCACAACAGAACCTTCACCACCTGCATTTTCAACAATCTGTCTCAATGGTTCTTCAATAGCTCTATCTAGAATTTTTACTCCTGTAAGTTCATCTAAATTATCAGTTGTAATAGCTTTAAGAACCTCTTTAGTTCTTACTAAAGCAACACCACCACCAGCAACAATTCCTTCTTCCACAGCTGCACGAGTTGCGTGTAATGCATCATCAACTCTGTCTTTTTTCTCTTTCATTTCAATTTCACTAGCAGCACCTACATATAAAACTGCAACACCACCCGCTAATTTTGCTAAGCGTTCTTGTAATTTTTCTTTGTCGTAATCAGATGTGGTTGTTTCTATTTGTGATTTAATTTGCGCTACTCTTGCTTTAATTGTATCTGTATTTCCAGCACCATTTACAATCGTAGTATTATCTTTGTCAATACTTACTCTTTCAGCTGTACCTAACATATCAAGTGTAGCTTTTTCTAATGATAAGCCTCTTTCTTCAGAAATCACAGTCCCACCTGTTAAAATCGCAACATCTTCCAACATTGCTTTTCTTCTATCTCCAAAACCAGGAGCTTTAACAGCAGCAATTTTAAGAGCGCCTCTTAATTTATTCATTACTAAAGTAGCTAAAGCTTCTCCTTCCACATCTTCAGCAATAATAAGTAATGGTTTACCGCTTTGAGCAACTGGCTCTAAAATTGGCAGTAAATCTTTAAGGTTTATTATTTTCTTTTCGAATAATAAAATGTAAGGATTCTCTAAGTCAGTTAACATTTTATCTGCATTGGTTACAAAATAAGGAGAAAGATAACCTCTATCAAATTGCATTCCTTCAACAATATCTACATAAGTAGAAGTTCCTTTAGCTTCTTCAACAGTGATTACACCTTCTTTTCCAACTTTTTGAAAAGCTTGAGCAATTAAATCACCTACAGTTTCATCGTTATTTGCAGAAATAGAGGCCACCTGTTTAATTTTATCAGACTTGTTTCCTACTTCTTGAGATTGCTCAGCTAAATTTTTAACGATAGCTTCAACGGCTTTGTCAATTCCGCGTTTTAAATCTAACGGATTTGCACCTGCTGCAACATTTTTTAAGCCTTCTTTTACAATTGCTTGCGCTAAAACGGTTGCTGTTGTAGTTCCATCACCAGCTAAATCGTTGGTTCTTGAAGCTACCTCTTTTACCATTTGAGCTCCCATATTCTCTAAAGCATCTTCTAATTCAATTTCTTTAGCAACTGTAACACCATCTTTTGTAATTGCTGGTCCGCCAAAAGCTTTACCAATAACTACATTTCTTCCTTTAGGTCCTAAAGTTACTTTCACTGCATTTGCTAATGCATCTACTCCACGCTTTAAACCATCACGTGCTTCTATATCAAAAATTATATCTTTTGCCATTTTATGTTTTTTAAAATTAAATAATTGCTAAAATATCAGCTTCTCTCATAATTAAATACTCGTTACCTTCTAAAACAAGTTCAGTGCCTGCATATTTTCCAAATAAAACAGTATCACCAATTTTTACAGTTAAAGGTTCATCTTTTGTTCCATTACCAACAGCAATTACAGTACCTTCTTGTTGTTTTTCTTTTGCTGAATCTGGGATTATTAATCCTGAGGCTGTTGTAGTTTCTGCTTCAATAGGTTTTATTAAAACTCTATCGGCTAATGGTTTAATATTGATTTTACTCATGTGTATTTAGTTTAAAAAATTATTAATTCTATGTATCTTATGCTTTCTAAAAGTGTGCCAATGTATAAATACTGACAAATGTACCTTAAACATAAAATACTAGAAAACAAAAATGCCAACGTGTCATTTACGTTGGCATTTCATATCTATAGTATGTTTATAATTATTGAGCCGAATCTTTTAAAGTTGTAGTTGCTTCGGTTTGCATCGGAGCGTCTTGAACTTCTCGATTTTCAATAGTATTTTCTATTTCTGAGCTTGTATCAACAGCAGTCATTTTTGGCGCTGCAAAATTTGATAACAATATAAGTGCAAGTAACACAATTGACAATGTCCAAGTACTTTTATCTAAAAAGTTAGTTGTATTTTGAACTCCACCTAATGATTGAGTTCCACCACCTCCAAATGAAGATGATAATCCACCACCTTTAGGATTTTGCACCATAATAATTAGTATTAGCAAAAATGCTACGATCATAATTAAAATTAAAAATAATGTGTAGGTCATGATTTATTCTTTTGTAAAATTTTTATTGCTTTAATTCGGTCTGCAAAGAAACCACTTTTTTCTGGATATTTCAAACTTAAAATGTGATAAGCTTTTATTGCATTTTCATACTTCTTTTGTTCGAGATAAACTTTAGCCAAAGTTTCGGTCATCAGGCTATCGTTTTCTTTTAAACTTTCCGAAGAAATATCAGCATTTATAGCAGTTTTATCTAGCTGTTTTATTTTTGGGTTTTTTTCAATAAATGTATCAATAATAGTAGATTTGTCATTGCTTTTTGCTTCTCTAATAATAGGTTTTTTTGAAATTAATTGCATCCATTCATTGAAAGAATGTGGCTCCAAACTGCTAAATTTAATAGGGGTACCTAATTCTAAAGTTTCAGATGCGTGTTGGCTGGTTATACTAATTTCTTCTTTCGATATTTCAGTAGGTTTATTTTCTTCTTGTTTAGTGGTAACAGATTGGCTTATTTTTTGATGTAACTCCTTAACATTTTCTTCTTTAGAAGGTTTAATATTTTCTAATACTTCAGGTTTTGTAACAACATTTTTAGCAAATGTTGGAGAAGTTATAAAATCAAAAAGAACTTTTCTATTAATTGTATATGCAGCTGTTTTTTTTAATGCTGAATTATATTTATAGCTTTTTGTTTTATTTAATCCTTTAAGCCAAATTGCCCTTGCCGATTGAAAATAGGGAAACTCGGTAATAATTTCTTCTAATTGTTGCGTTTTTAGTGCATCAATACTTTCTGGATTTTGTAATATAGCTGTAAATTCTCTGTGATTCATATTCCTACCAATTTGCTACTGAAGCATTAAAAATATCTTGGGTAATACGTTCTAATATTATGGTAAATGCATCATCTAAAACACCACCTGTTAATTGCGCATTTGCGTCGAAATCATAAAAATGTGAAAATGTTTTTTCAAAATTATCTTCTTCTACCTTATTATTGAAAAAACGAACGTTTACCGTAATGGTCAATCTGTTTTGAGCAGCCGTTTGTTGCGCAGTTGCCGTCATTGGATTTATTTTATAGCCAGTAATTTCTCCTTCAAATTGTAAATCTCCTCCCGAATTGACTGAGGTTAAATTTGTTTGAGTATCAAATAAATCTCGAAATTTAATTGTAAACTCTTGGCTAAGTGATGGCTCTACTAAAATTGCATTATTAGGGAAATAATCTATTTGTACTGTTTTTACATCAGGGTTGATGGTGGTTCCTGTAAATCCATAAATTCCACAACTTTGTATTGAAATTATTGATAAAAATAGGATGAAGTAACTATATGTTTTCATTAAAATATTTTAATCGAGTTTTAGAAAGTCTCAAAGTTAAGTATTTAAACTATAAATCATATTGTTTTATTTTGCGATAGAGTGTTCTTTCAGAAATTCCTAATTCTTTAGCTGCAAGTTTTCGCTTCCCATTGTTTCTTTCTAGAGATTTTTTGATGAGTTCAATTTCTTTATCTTGAATTGTTAAGCTTTCATCAGCATCTATTGTTTCTGCAAATTCAAAACTGTCATCTTCATTATATTTTTCATTAATACGAAGTAATTCAACTTCATTTTCTTGAGGTAATTTGGCAGTTTCTTCTTTATAAATTTTTTCAATTAAATTTTTATTTTCTTTTTGAACTTTATCATTATCACCAGTTTTCATCAAGTCTAATGTTAACTTTTTTAAGTCATTAATATCATTTCGCATGTCGAACAAGATTTTATACATGATATCACGTTCATTTGCAAAGTTGTTATTTGTTTTTTCACTATTAATAACGGAAGGTAAATTAGTTCCTTTAGTAGGTAAATATTGTAATAAATTCTCTGAAGAAATTTCTCTGTTTTCTTCAACTACAGAAATTTGCTCAGCAATGTTTCTTAATTGTCTAATATTCCCAGGGAAACCATAATTTTCTAACATCTTTATAGCATTGTTAGAAAGTCTTACAGTTGGCATTTTATATTTTTGTGCAAAATCTGCAGCAAATTTTCTAAATAGTAAGTGAATATCGCCTAAACGATCTCTTAGGGGAGGTAAATTTATTTCAATAGTACTTAAGCGGTAGTATAAATCTTCTCTAAATTTTCCTTTTTCTATAGCTTCGTGCATATTTATATTTGTAGCAGCAACAATCCGAACATTTGTTTTTTGTACTTGAGATGATCCTACTTTTATAAACTCTCCATTTTCTAAAACACGTAACAATCTAACTTGTGTTGTTAGTGGCAATTCTCCAACTTCATCTAAAAAAATTGTTCCGCCATCTGCCACTTCAAAATAGCCTTTTCGAGCTGTTGTAGCACCAGTAAAGGAACCCTTTTCATGGCCAAAGAGTTCACTATCTATAGTTCCTTCTGGAATAGCACCACAGTTTACCGCAATATATTTCGCATGTTTTCGATGTGATAAGTTATGAATTATTTTCGGGATACTTTCTTTCCCTACACCACTTTCACCAGTTACTAAAACAGATATATCTGTTGGGGCAACTCTCATCGCTTTTTCAAGTGATCTGTTTAAGTGATTGTCGTTTCCAATAATTTCAAAACGCTGTTTTATTGCTTGTAATGATTCCATAGTTAAACTCTTTTTCCTAATAAGGTTGCCGAAGTACAATCTTCAATATAAACATTTACAAAATCCCCTATTTTTTCATTCCCTTTAGGAAATACAGCAACAGCATTTTGCGAGTTTCTACCTTTCCAATGGGCATCAGATTTTTTTGATGAACCTTCAATTAATATTTCAACAGTTTTTCCAACAAATTGTTTTAAACGAAGCAAACTATGTTTTTGTTGAACTAAGATAATTTCAGCTAAACGTCTTTTTTTGACGTCTAATGGAATATCATCAGGCATTTTCTTGGCAGCTGGTGTTCCTGGTCTTTCAGAATAGGCAAACATAAATCCAAAATCGTATTTCACATACTCTAATAAACTTAACGTATCTCGATGTTCTTCTTCAGTTTCACCACAAAAACCAGTCATCATATCTTGAGATATTGCACAATCAGGAATTATTTTTTTAATATGATCAATCAACTCCATATACTCTTCACGGGTATGCTGGCGATTCATTCTTTTTAAAACTGAAGTACTTCCAGACTGCACAGGTAAATGGATATATTTACAAATATTTTCATGTTTTGCCATGGTATGAATTACATTTAAACTCATATCCTGAGGGTTAGAAGTAGAAAAACGAATTCGTATTTTTGGAAAAGCAGTAGCAACCATATCTAATAATTGTGCAAAGTCTACCGCAGTTGCTTTAGCAATTTCAGAAGCATTTTTAAAATCTTTTTTTAATCCTCCACCATACCAAAGATAGCTATCTACATTTTGTCCAAGTAGGGTAATTTCTTTGTAATTTTTTTCGCTGAGTTGTTTAACTTCATCTAAAATACTTTTAGGTTCTCTGCTTCGTTCACGTCCGCGAGTAAATGGTACTACACAAAAAGTACACATATTATCACAGCCTCTTGTGATGGAAACAAAAGCAGAAACTCCATTTGAATTTAAACGAACTGGTGCGACATCACCATAAGTTTCTTCTTTAGATAAAATAACATTTATTGCATCTCTACCAGAACTAACTTCTTGTAATAAGTTTGGTAAATCTCTATAGGCATCTGGTCCAACAACCAAATCAACTATTTTTTCTTCTTCTAAAAACTTGGCTTTTAAGCGTTCTGCCATACATCCTAAAACACCAACTTTCATGGTTGGATTTATTTTTTTTATGGCATTATATTTTTGCAAACGTTTACGAACTGTTTGCTCAGCTTTTTCTCTAATGGAACAAGTATTGACTAACACTAAATCTGCTTCTTCAATTAAATGTGTAGTATTATAACCCTCTTCTGAAAGAATTGAAGCTACAATTTCACTGTCATTTAAATTCATTTGGCAACCATAACTTTCTATGTACAATTTTTTGTTATTGCCTTCTTTATGATCTGTCAAAAGAGCTTGACCCTGATTTTTTTCTTCTATTACTTTTTCGCTTCCCATATATCGTTTATTCGGCTGCAAAGATATAACCAATTTTTCAAAAAGATGACATATTGGCAGAATTTTGTAAGTGAATTATTTGTTAAAATATGTGATTTTGAAAGTTTAAAAGTTGCATTTAAAAAAATCTATATACTTTTGCAATCGAAAATTTCAATAACATTCAATTTAATTGGAATGATGAAAATGGTTTTATTGAAGGTTGAAAAATAATTTTAATACGTATTTATGGCTAAAAATTTAGTAATAGTTGAGTCACCTGCAAAAGCAAAAACAATTGAAAATTTTTTAGGTAAAGATTTTCAGGTAGAATCAAGTTTTGGGCATATTGCAGATTTGCCTTCAAAAGAAATTGGAATAAATGTAGAGGGTGATTTTATGCCAAAGTATATAGTTGCTACAGATAAAAAGGCAATTGTAAAAAAACTAAAGGATTTAGCAAAAAAAGCCGATACTGTTTGGTTAGCATCGGATGAGGACCGTGAAGGAGAGGCTATTGCGTGGCATTTATTTGAACAATTAAAATTAAAAAACATAAATACAAAGCGTATTGTTTTTCATGAAATTACTAAGAAAGCAATATTAAAAGCTGTTGAAAACCCAAGAAGTATTGATTATAATTTGGTGAATGCACAGCAAGCGCGTAGAGTTTTAGATCGATTGGTAGGTTATGAGTTATCTCCTGTACTTTGGAGAAAAATTAGAGGAGGCTTGTCAGCGGGTAGAGTTCAATCTGTTGCTGTTCGTTTAATTGTTGAAAAGGAAAGAGAAATAGAAAGCTTTACACCAGCAGCATCTTATAAAGTTGTTGGTGAATTTTTAACAGAAGAAGGTAAAAAATTTAAAGCATCATTACCTAAAAACTTTCAGTCAAAAGCCAAAGCAGAATCGTTTTTAAATTCTTGTATTGCTGCTGATTTTAAGGTGGATGATTTGCAAAAAAAACCAGCTAAAAAATCTCCGGCAGCTCCTTTTACAACTTCAACATTGCAGCAAGAAGCATCAAGAAAATTGTATTTTCCTGTGTCAAAAACAATGATGATAGCACAACGTTTGTACGAAGCAGGTTTAATTACCTATATGAGGACAGATAGTGTAAACTTATCAAATGATGCTAAAGATGATGCACAGCAAGAAATTATTTCTTCTTACGGAGAAAAATATAGTCAGCCAAGAAGTTTCAGTAATAAGGCTAAAGGTGCACAAGAAGCTCATGAGGCCATACGGCCTACAAATATGAGTACACAAACTGTTTCAGTTGATTATGACCAAGATAGATTGTATAGTTTAATTTGGAAAAGAACTATTGCCTCTCAAATGAGTGATGCACAATTAGAACGTACGAATGTTAAAATATCGAATGCCAATAATTCAAAGGTGTTTACTTCAAATGGTGAAATGATAAAATTTGATGGTTTTTTAACGGTGTATTTAGAAGGGACTGATAATGAAGATGAAGAGCAAGAAGGCATGTTGCCATTTATGAAGGTTGGGGAAGTTTTAATTAATGATAATATAACAGCAACAGAGCGATATACAAAAGCTCCCTATCGTTATACAGAGGCTTCTTTAGTAAAAAGATTAGAAGAACTTGGTATTGGTCGTCCTTCAACATATGCTCCAACAATTTCAACAATTCAGAAAAGAGAATATGTTGCAAAAGGAACAGTTGAAGGAATTGATAGAAATTATACACAGTTAAAACTAGAAAGTCAAAAAGTAACTGTAACAACTTTAACAGAAAAAGTTGGTTCAGATAAAGGAAAGTTAATTCCAACAGACATTGGAAACATTGTAAACGATTTTCTTGTAGAAAATTTCTCTAATATATTAGATTTTGGTTTTACAGCCAAGGTAGAATCAGAATTTGATGATATTTCAGAAGGAAAAGAAGATTGGATTGCAATGATAAAAGATTTCTACACCAAATTTCATCCAATTGTTGAAGATGTATTAGAAAATGCAGATAGAGCTAAAGGAGAACGCTTGTTAGGAGTAGATCCAGAAAGCGGTAAAAATGTATATGCACGTTTAGGAAGGTTTGGAGCAATGGTTCAAATTGGGGAAGCTACAGATGAGGAAAAACCAAAATTTGCAAGTTTGCAAGGAGATCAAACATTAACCTCTATTTCTTATGAAGAGGCGATGGATTTGTTTAAACTTCCAAAAACTATTGGTACTTATGAAGAAATTGACGTAATTGTAGCTAATGGTCGTTTTGGTCCATATATTAAATATGATAAGATGTTTGTTTCAATACCAAGAGACGAAAATCCAATGTCGGTTGATATGGATAGAGCAACGGAGTTAATAAAAGAAAAGCAAAAGGCAGATGCTCCTATTGCTGAATATGAAAATTTGCCAGTTCAAAAAGGTGTTGGACGATTTGGACCTTTTCTAAAATGGAATAATACATTTATCAATGTAAATAAAAAGTACGATTTTGATCATCTAACTCAAGAGAATATTATTGAATTAATAGAAGATAAAAAAAGGAAAGACATTGAAAAAGTACTTCATAATTGGGAAGAGGAAGGAATTAGAGTTGAAAAGGCGCGCTGGGGTAGATCAAATATTTTAAAAGGAAAATTAAAAATTGAATTACCTAAAACTGTTGATGCAACTAAATTAACATTAGAGGAAGTAAAATCAATTATTGAAAAGAAGACCCCAAAAAAGAAAGCTGTAAAAAAAACTACAAAGCGTAAAACATCCAAAAAATAAAAAAAAACATTATCTTGCATTAAAATAAAGAAAAAGACATAACCCCTTTTTAATGAATTTCGAATATTTGAATCCTGTTGATGAAACATTATTGGCTCACGCCAAAATGCAACCAAATCAAACTCTTGGTCAGTTAATTGAAATTTATACTACACAAAATGGTTTCCCTGATTTAGCAAATAAAAAAATAGCACTTATTGGTGTTCAAGAAAGTAGAGCTTCTGTTGGTAATTATGGAACAGGTTCTAATTTGGATGAAATTAGGAAGGAGTTATATAAGTTATACTCTGGTAATTGGCCTGTTCATGTAGCTGATATAGGTACTATTAAACAGGGTAGTTCAGTTGAAGATACATATTTTGCGTTACAAAGTTTAATATCTTATCTAGTTAAAAATCAAATTATTCCTATTATTCTTGGAGGCAGCCAAGATTTAACATATCCCAATTATAGAGCTTATGATGTTTTAGAGCAGACCGTGAATATGGTGTCTGTTGATAATAAGTTTAATGTTGGAGCAATTGAAGATGAATTAACATCTGAATCCTTCTTGAGTAAAATTGTAATGAATAAGCCAAATAATTTATTCAATTTTAGTAATATTGGATTTCAAACTTATTTTAATTCACAAGACGAGATTGACTTATTAGATAGTTTATTTTTTGACACCTATAGGCTTGGGGAAGTTACAAATTCAATTCAATTAGTTGAGCCATTAATGAGAGATGCAGATATTGTTTCCATAGATTTATCGGCAATTAGAAGTGCCGATGCTCCTGCAAATAATAATGCAACACCAAACGGATTTTCAGGTTCTGAAATTTGTGCAATTTCTAGGTACGCTGGAATTAGTGATAAAGTATCATCGTTTGGAATTTATGAATACAATGCAAAGTTTGATGTTAAAAATCGAACAGCCCAATTGATAGCACAAATGATCTGGTATTTTATTGAAGGAGTCAACTATAGAGCTAAAGATTATCCTTTTGGGTTAAAAGATAATTACCAAAAATATATCGTTCCAATTGATGATCAAGTATTGAATTTTCATAAAAGTAATAAGAGTGGTCGCTGGTGGATGGAAATTAGTTTAAATGAAAATAATAAATTTAAGAGGCATGCGTTAATACCATGTACTTATCAAGATTATATAAGCGCAACTAATCAGGAAATTCCTGATAGATGGATAAAAACATTAAAAAAATTGGAATAATTTAGGTGTAACTTAAAATAAATTTCATTTTTTTTAGTTTAGAACAGATTAAATTAAATATTGTTTTTTTAAATAATTAGTAATAGGTTTGCCTAAATAGATGAAGAAAATAAGTATGAAGAAAATATCATTGTATATTTTAATGGCTTTATTAGTTTATAGCTGTGGAGGTAGTGACCAAGGAGAATTGGTTGGGGAAAGATCTCAAACTAAATGGCACTCTCAAAAACCATTAGGAATGGTTCTAATTCCAGGAGGCTCATTTACAATGGGTAAAGAAGATGAAGATGTTGCGGGTTCTTTAACTACTCCAGCGAGAACAGTAACAGTACGCCCATATTATATGGATGAAACTGAAATTACCAATGCAGAATACAAAGAGTTTGTATTTTGGGTTAGAGATTCAATTGTGAGAACAAAACTAGCAATATTATCAGAGCTAATGTCTGATGATACAAATACTATTTTACCAGACTATCAATTTAAAAATATTGATACCGCTGACATGACTCCGTATGAAAAATATATGATGAATAATTACGGTAGTTTAGGCGATGTAAATTCACCTTTGCAAGGAAGATCTTTAAGTTGGGAAGAAGATTTATTGTGGGATACTAGCGAATTTCCTGATGAGTATTATTCAGAAGTAATGGATACCATGTATGTTTCTATTGAAAACAGTTTTGATGGGAAAAGAATTTTAGATACGAAAAAATTAAAATTTAAATATTCATGGCTTGATAGAGAAAATGCAGCAAAAGTAAAAGGAGAGCGAAAAGATTTTATAAAAAGTGAAATTGTTGAAGTATATCCAGATACGACTGTTTGGGTAAAAGATTTTAGTTATTCATACAATGATCCAATGCACCAAGATTATTTTCATCATCAAGCATATGATGATTATCCTGTTGTAGGAGTTTCTTGGAGTCAAGCAAAAGCATTTTGTAGATGGAGAACTAAAAAGAAAAACGATTTTTTACGTTCGAAAAAAAATCCTAGCTCAGTTCCTTATTTTAGATTGGCAACTGAAGCAGAATGGGAATATGCAGCTCGTGGAGGATTAGACTATGCTACATATCCTTGGGGTGGTCCATATACAACAAGTGATAGAGGTTGTTTTTTAGCAAACTTTAAACCAGTAAGAGGTGATTATGCTGTAGATGGAGCACTATACACCATGGAAGCGAAATCTTACAATCCAAATGATTATGGTTTGTATAATATGGCAGGAAATGTTTCAGAATGGACGAATACAGCTTATAATGAAGCTTCTTATTATATAGGTTCAACAATGAATCCAAATGTAGAAAACACTAAAAATCATAGAAAAATAATTAGAGGAGGTTCTTGGAAAGATGTAGCTTATTTTTTAGAGGTTAGTACTCGTGATTATGAGTATGCAGATTCTTCTAGAAGCTATATTGGTTTTAGAACTGTTCAAGATTTTTTAGGAACTAATATCGAAGGAAATTAAAATCAATCCAAATCAAATAACCCAAACTTAAAAATTAAATTATGGCACAATCAAGAAATACAAAAAAACTTTTTAACTACGCTTATGGTATTGGAGCGTCAATTGTAATTTTAGGAGCTTTATTTAAAATTCAACACTGGACTGGTGGAGGAATGATGCTCTCTATAGGTATGATAGTTGAAGCTTTAGTGTTCTTCGTATCTGCTTTTGATTCTGTTGAAGAAGATTTAGATTGGAGTCTTGTGTATCCTGAATTATCTGGAGGACAAGATAGAGATAAAGATAGAAAAGACGCTAGAGAGTCACAAAGTCTGCTCTCTCAAAAATTAGACACAATGCTTAAAGATGCAAAATTAGATGCTGGTTTAATGCAAAGCTTAGGAGATAGTATTCAAAGCTTTAAAGGTGCAGCTGAAAATATTGCACCGGCAGTTGATTCAATTGCTGCTACGAATAGATACAGCGAGCAAATGTCTATGGCTGCAGCTCAAATGGAATCATTAAATAGCTTGTATAAAGTTCAATTAGAAAGTTCTACACGTCAAGCAGAGATAAATGACCAGGTTGTTGTGAATTCAGAAAAACTTAAAGAGCAAATGGAATCGCTAGCAACTAACCTTTCTTCATTAAATGGAGTTTATGGTGGTATGTTGTCTGCAATGTCTAAAAACAATTAATTAGTTTACTTATAAAACTAAAATTATAAACAAAAAAACTAGTTAATATGGCTTCAGGTAAATTATCAGCAAGGCAGAAAATGATCAACCTTATGTACTTAATTTTCATTGCGATGATTGCAATGCAAATGTCAAAAGAAGTGCTTTCTGCTTTCGGTTATATGAATGAAAAGCTTTCCGATAATAACGTTACGGCAACAGAAAAGAATAATGCAACTCTTGAAAACTTAGCGACAAAAGCGAGTGAGCAAAAGGAAAAGTATGCCGAACTTTATGAAACAGCGAAAAAAGTTGATGAATTGTCAAAATCTTTTAACGCCTATTTAGATGCTAAAAAAACCTTATTTCTTGAAGATCAAGATGATCTAAAAAATTATGAGGCGATGGATAAAATTGATATTGTAAATGAACATTTTTTTGTGGGCGATGGTTTTACTGCAGAAGGGCAAGAATTTATAGATCGTGTTAATGGTTATAGAGATAATATAATAGCACTTTTAAATGAAGGTAATATGTTGGTTCCAACCATTAAGAAAAGGTTTGATACTTCAGATCAAGAAACTGAAGATGGTAAACAAGCTTGGTTGAAAAATAGATATGAAGGATTTCCTTTAATTTCTACAGTAACGAACTTAACATCTATGCAAACTGACATTAAAACAACACAATCTGAAATATATGGAACACTTTTAGGTGGTCAATTAGAAAGTGATGTTTCAATGTCCAATTATAAAACAATTTTAATACCTGAAAAATCTGCATTTTTCCAAGGGGAAAACTTTAAAGGGAAAATTGTTTTAGGTCGTTATGATTCTTCATTAAAACCATCAGAAGTTGTGGTTAATGGAAGAAATATTACAAAAATAGAGGATGGTGGTGCAATTCTAGACTTTCCTGCTGGTGCAGTTGGTGAGCGCGACGTAAAAGGTAAATTTATTTTTATTGAAAATGGAGAACCTGTTGAAATTGAAATTAATAGTTCTTATGCTGTAATACCAAAACCAAATAGTGCCGTTATTTCTGCAGATAAAATGAATGTTGTATATAGGGGAGTGGCAAATCCAATGACAATTTCAATTCCAGGAATACCAGATAATTTAGTGACAGCAAATGGAATTGGACTTGCTAGGGCATCGGGTTCAGGAAAATATATAATGACACCTGGAGCTGGAAAAGAAGTTAAAATTAGTGTATCAGGAAAGTTACCTAATGGTCAAACAGTTACTACTTCTCAAGTTTTTAGAATTAAAGGAATTCCTTCACCTAGTGGAAGTATAAGAAAACAAATAGGCTATGTAAAAATGCCTAAAACAAGTTTAGAAAACTCAACTGTTGGAGCATTATTAGAAGATTTTGATTTTGACTTAGAGTTAAGAACTTCAGGATTCACGCTAAAAGTCCCAGGTCAAGGAGCAGTAGTTGTGAGAGGAAATAAAATGGATGCTCAAGCTAAAAAGGCAATTGCAAAAGCTAAAAGAGGAGATGTTGTTACAATATTCGATATTAAATCATCGTTAGTTGGTAATAGTACCTATAAAATAAAATCAGCTTCAGCAGTTAGTATTGAAATACAATAAAATAGTTTTAAATGATGAATAAGAGACATATTGGAATTTTTATTTTAGCATTTGTGCTGTACACAACAACATATGCACAGTCAAATTTATTGAATGCAAAAAATCCTTCTAATATTGGAGTAAAAACAGATCAGCAGTTAGCTGTCGATAATGATAAGCCTTTAGAATATGGTTTTATTGATGATAGAGATATTTTATGGTCTAAAGTTGTTTGGGAATTTATAGATTTAAATGAGCGTATCAATTTACCAATGTATTACCCTGTTGACACTACAAATGTTTCAAATAATAGACGTTCATTATTTGACACCTTATTAAGAGGTATTAAATCTGGAAAAATTACAGAGGTTTATGATGATTCTTATTTCACTGCAAAAATGACTAAATCTGAAATAAGTAAGAAATTATACAGAGTTGACACAACTGAAGCTGGTATTGATGAGTTAAATGCAGGAGCAACTAATATTGATGAATATATTGATAAAATTAATTTAACTTCTCAAGATATTGAGGGCTTCAGAATTAAGGGGCTTTGGTATTTTGATAAACGACAAGGAGAGTTAAAATACCGTTTATTAGCGATTGCACCTGTAGCACCAGATGTTCAAACAATGGGAAGAGAGGATATGGATATCAGTGAGCAATTAGCATTGTTTTGGGTTTGGTTTCCAGATGCAAGACCCATTCTTCATGAAATGAAAGTATTCAATTCTAAGAACTCAGCCTACCCAATTTCATTTGATCATTTATTAAATGCTAGAAGGTTCAACTCTATTATTTATAGAGAAGAAAATATTTATGGAAACAGAGACGTATCTGAATATGTGAAAGGGAATGCATTATTTCAGGTTATAGAATCTAATAAAATTAAAGACGATATTCGTAATAAAGAATTAGATATGTGGAATTACTAAATTCTTTTTTAAATTATTTAAAAAACTCTTGCAAACGCAAGAGTTTTTTGTTTTAAGAACTACATTTGTGGCATGCATGTAGATTATATAATTGTTGGTTTAGGATTAGCAGGTTTAGCTTTTACAAAAGAGCTAGAAGAAGCCAACAAATCATTTGTAGTTTATGAAGATAATTCTCAAAATTCATCAATAGTAGCTGGTGGGATGTATAATCCAGTAATTTTAAAAAGATTTACGCCAGTTTGGAACGCAATAGAACAACTAAAAGTAGCACTGCCTTTTTATCAGTCTTTAGAATATAAATTTGGCAAGAAGTATGATTTTACCATTCCTATTTATCGCATATTTAAATCAGTTGAAGAACAAAATAACTGGTTTATAGCCTCAGATAATCCATTACTTGCAAACTATATGGATGCTGATTTAATTCATAAAAAATTTGAAGGAATTATAGCTGATTTTGGTTTTGGAAAATTGATCAATACAGGAAGAGTAGATACTAAACTGTTACTTCAAGATTATAGAAACTATTTATCAGAGAAACAACTTATAAGAAATCAAGGGTTTGACTACTCAGAATTGAACATTAGTGAAACTCAATTAAACTATAAGGGAGTAAAAGCATCTAATATAGTGTTTTGCGAAGGATTTGGCTTGAAGAAGAATCCTTATTTTAATTATTTGCCAATGCAAGAAGCAAAGGGAGAATTAATTACAATTCTTGCGCCTAATCTAGCGATTGATTTTGCATTAAAGGCAGCTGTATTTGTTCTTCCATTAGGAAATGATTATTATAGAGTGGGCGCTACATTTAATTGGAAAGATAAAACAAAGCAGCCTTCGGCAGAAGGAAAAAAAGAGTTACTTGATAAATTGAATTCATTTATAGAAGTTCCCTATAAAATTGTAGACCACTCAGCAGGAATAAGGCCTACTGTAAAAGATAGAAGACCTTTAGTTGGTGTACATCCTAAATATAAAAATATAAGTGTTTTAAATGGCTTAGGAACTAGAGGTGTCATGATTGCTCCTATAGCAGCAAAAGCACTATATAACCACTTAGAGAAAAACATTACACTAGATAATGAAATTTCTATTGCTCGTTTTCAACATCTTTTTTTAGGCTAGCATCATAAGATACAAATATATTAATCCAAATGATTCGAGATAATCGAATGGTAAATGGGGCCGTTACAACTAGAACAGCAACAATTGGGATAAAACTTTTTAACAAACTTAAATCAAATACCAACGCTGAAATAATAAAAGTTGCAATTGCCAAACCAACCGTAAGCGCATAATTTATATACATTGCGCCATAAAAGAAAGAAGGTTCCATCATATATTTAAAATTACATTTTGGACAGTTTTCATGCATTTTAAATGCCTTTGTAAGTTTAAATAGATTTTTTTCAACCATAAAATCACCTTCATGGCACTTTGGACATTTATTAAATAAAATACTGTATAATTTCGTTCCTTTTTTAAACATACACTTTATTAAAAATATGATAGATTTGCAAAGTTAAAATTTTAGAATTAATTACTGTAACAAATTATGCTAAACGCACACAACGTATCAATTTCATTTGGAGGAACAGATTTATTTTCAGGCATAACTTTTAAGTTAGATGCAGGTAATAGAGTTGGTTTAATTGGTAAAAATGGAGCTGGAAAATCAACGCTATTAAAAATAATAGCGAAGGAATTAGAATGTGATACAGGAACTATGGCGTTTGAGAAAAATACAAGTATTGGTTTCTTAAAACAGGATATAGAGTTTACGTATGGAAGAACGATATTAGAAGAAGCCTATACCGCTTTTGTTGAAATAAAAGCTGTTGAAAAACAATTATCAACGATTAACGAGAGTTTAGCTGAACGTAAAGATTATGAATCAGTTAGTTATCACGATTTACTGCATGAATTAGACGATTTAACACATAGATATGATTTGCTGGGAGGATATAACTACCAAGGTGATACTGAAAAAATATTACAAGGGTTAGGATTTAAACGTGAGGATTTTGGGAAACTTACTGAAACTTTTTCTGGTGGTTGGAGAATGAGAATTGAATTAGCAAAACTATTACTTCAAAAAAATGACATATTGTTATTAGATGAGCCAACAAACCACTTAGATATTGAATCTATTATTTGGTTAGAAAACTTCTTAAAAAATTATCCTGGGGCTGTAGTGTTGGTTTCACATGACAAGATGTTTTTAGATAATGTATCTAATAGAACCATTGAAATATCTTTAGGTAAAATTTACGATTATAATAAACCATATACGCAGTTTTTAGAATTGCGAAAAGACATCAAAGAAAAACAAGCTCAGGCTCAAAAAAATCAAGAAAAGGAAATCAAACAAACCGAGCAGTTAATTGAAAAATTTAGATATAAAGCCTCAAAGGCTGCATTTGCTCAATCGTTAATAAAAAAATTAGATAAAGTAGAACGCATTGAAGTGGATGCCGATGATAATTCAGTATTAAATCTGCGGTTCCCTGTTTCAATTCAGCCTGGAAAAATAATTTTTGAAGGTGAAAATCTTGCTAAAAATTACGGAAACAATCAGGTTTTAGAGTCAATTGATTTATTAATTGAACGCAATAGTAAAATTGCTTTTGTTGGTCAAAACGGACAAGGGAAATCTACATTAGCAAAAATGATGGTTGGAGATATTGATTTTAATGGAAATTTAAAATTAGGGCACAATGTTCAAATTGGTTATTTTGCTCAAAATCAGGCAGAATATCTAGATGGTGAGCAAACTGTATTGCAAATTATGGAAGATGCTTCAACTGATGCAAACCGAACAAAATTAAGAGATATGCTGGGCTCTTTTTTATTTAGAGGCGAAGATGTTGATAAAAAAGTGAAAGTACTTTCTGGAGGTGAACGGAATCGATTAGCCCTATGTAAAATGTTGTTGAGTCCTTTCAATGTTTTAATAATGGATGAGCCAACAAATCACTTAGATATTCCTTCTAAAAATGTATTAAAACAAGCCCTGAAAAATTTTGAAGGAACCTTAATTTTGGTTTCACACGATCGTGATTTTTTACAAGGTTTGAGCAACAAAGTATATGAGTTCAAAAATAAAGTGATTAAAGAGTATTTAGGTGATATTGATTATTATTTAGAACAACATAATTTAGAAGATTTTAGAGAAGTAGAAAAAAGAGATGTTGAAAAAACAACTACTAAGACAACCGGAAAAGATGCTTATTTAGAAAAAAAACAACAAGAAAAACAAGCAAAACAATTAACAAATAGGTTAAGTAAAGTTGAGAAAACCATTGCTAATTTAGAAAAAGAAATTCTTAACTTAGATGCTGAAATATTTGAAAATTCAGAGAAAGTAAATGCAAATCCTGACTTTTTTAAAAATTACCAAGCTAAAAAACATGAATTGGATGAGTTAATGGATGAATGGGCTGAACTTCAAGAAAAGATAGAAAATTGTTCTTAAAAACTAAAAATAGTACTGTTCAACAAATTCGGTTTTCTGAAATAGATAAGTATGATATTTCATTATTTATAAAACGTGAAGACCAATTACACCCTTTTATATCAGGAAATAAATACCGAAAATTAAAATACAACTTAGCTGAAGCTTTTCAGCAAAATAAAAGTTCGTTACTCACATTTGGAGGAGCATTTTCAAATCATATTGCTGCAACTGCAGCAGCTGGTTTTGAACATAATTTTAATACAATTGGGGTTATTAGAGGTGATGAATTAGCCACTAATTTAAAGGAAGTACTTGAAACTAACCCAACTTTAAAATTCGCATCAGAGCATAATATGCAGTTTTATTTTGTCTCAAGAAGTGATTATAGAAATAAAACAACATCACATTTTATAAAAAATTTAGAAAATAAATTTGGTGATTTTTATCTTGTTCCTGAAGGCGGTACAAATCATTTTGCAGTGAAAGGCTGCGAAGAAATCTTATCAGAAGACGATAAGCAATTTGATATTATTTGTTCATCTATTGGAACTGGAGGAACCATTTCCGGGTTGATAAATTCTGCTAAAAATCATCAAAGAGTCATTGGTTTTCCTGCTTTAAAAGGCGATTTTCTGAAGAATGAAATTAATCCATATGTACGAAATATGGATAATTGGAGTTTAAATACTAATTATCACTTTGGAGGTTATGCTAAAATTTCGAAAGAATTAATTACATTTATCAATAAGTTTAAAAATGAAACGAATATACCTTTAGATCCAATTTACACTGGAAAAATGTTATTCGGAATTGTTGATTTAATTAAAAACAGATATTTTAAAAAAGGAATTAAAATACTCGCAATTCATACAGGTGGTTTGCAAGGAATTGAAGGAATGAATGTACTTTTAAAGAAGAAGAACTTACCTCAAATATTATAATTTATGAAGTTGAAATATGTTTTTATATGTCTTTTATCAATTGGTTTATTATTTAGCTGTAAATCAAAAAAGAAAACGATTTCTAGAAGTACAAAAAAACAAGTTGTAGTTAAGAAAAGAGGACAAAGTTCGGTTATAACAAAGAAACCTTCAAACAGTCCCATAACAAATGCTACAATAGACTATATAAAGCGCTATAAAAATACCGCTATGGAATCTATGAAAAAATATAAAATTCCTGCAAGTATTACATTAGCACAAGGAATTTTAGAATCATCAAGTGGTCGAAGTGAGTTAACCAGAAAATCTAATAATCATTTTGGAATTAAATGTCATAAAGGGTGGAAAGGTAAACGCGTTTATCATGATGACGATAAAAAGGATGATTGTTTTAGAGTTTATAAAGACCCTGCAAATTCATTTAAAGACCATTCTTTATTTTTAACTGGAAGAAGCAGATATGCAAATTTATTTAAATTGCAAGAAGGAGATTATGTGGAATGGGCCAAAGGTTTAAGTTCGGCAGGTTATGCAACAGATAGAAGATATCCAGCGAAGTTAATAGCATTGATTGAAAAGTACGATTTGCATAAATTTGATACAGAGGTTTTAGGAAAATCATTTACAAAACAGAACGTTGATACTTCTACAAGGCATATTGTAATAAAAGGAGATACATTGTATTCTATTTCAAAAAAATATGGATTAACTGTTGAAGAATTGAAGCAACTAAATGGCTTAAATTCTAACAATATTAATATTGGTCAAGTATTGAGCGTACAATAAATATTATTAGAATAACCCGTTTATTTGAGCATCAATTTTTCCAATAACATTTCCTAAATCTTCTTGATTGTCTACAAAATTTAAATTATCGACGTCAATAATTAATAATTTTCCTTTTGTATATTTTGTTATCCAAGCCTCATAACGTTCATTTAATCTGCTTAAATAATCAATGCTAATTGAATTTTCATAATCGCGTCCTCTTTTGTGAATTTGACCAACCAAGGTTGGAATAGAAGCTCTTAGGTAAATTAACAAATCAGGAGGGCTCACTAAACGTTCCATTAGTTCAAAAAGAGATTCGTAATTATTAAAGTCTCTATTTGGCATTAAGCCCATTGCATGTAGGTTAGGAGCGAAAATTCTAGCATCTTCATAAATAGTTCTGTCTTGAATAATACTTTTTCCACTTTCTCTTATTTCAAGAACTTGGCGAAATCTACTGTTTAAAAAGTATACTTGTAAATTAAAAGACCAACGTTCCATTTGACCATAAAAATCGTCTAAGTATGGATTCTCATCAACAGATTCAAAATGAGGCTCCCATTTATAATGTTTCGCTAAAAGCTTTGTTAATGTTGTTTTTCCAGCTCCAATATTTCCAGCAATTGCTACGTGCATAATTAATTGTTAAGTAAATTTAAGGTGATAAAGTTACTTATTTTTTTTATGTTATAATAAAACAATTGGAAACTGTTAATAAATTAATTTATAACCGTAGCCACGAATGTTTAAAATTTGAATAGTAGAATCTCCTTTTAATTTTTTTCGAAGTTTTGAAATAAACACATCCATACTTCTCGCATTAAAAAAATCGTCATCTCCCCAAAGTTTTTTTAAAATAAAAGAGCGATCTAAAACTTTATTTTTATTGGTTACAAGGTGAAACAAAAGTTGTGCTTCTCTATGGGTTAAAGTTTCAATTACTTCATTTAATTGTAGTGTTTGTTTTTTTAGATTGAAAATATAACTACCTATAGCCATATGCTCGGTGTTTTCATCTTTTTTAGCTCTTTTGAGCAGAGAGTTTATGCGAACGATAAGCTCTTCCATGCTAAAAGGTTTTTTTAAATAATCATTTCCACCTAAATTAAATCCTTCCACAACATCGTTGGTTTGTGATTTTGCTGTTAAAAATATAATTGGAATTTCTGAATTTTCTTCTCTAATTTCTTTGGCTAATGTAAATCCGTCTTTTTTTGGCATCATTACATCTAAAACTAGTAGCAAAGGGCTTTCAGTTTTATAAGTATTGTAGGCTATTTCTCCATCTTCACAAAGGAGTACTTCAAAATTTCTAGTTTCTAAACTTTCCTTAATTATTTGTCCCAAAGAAGGTTCGTCTTCAGCTAGTAATATTTTTATTTTAGTGTTCATTTAGTAATTCAATTTTAAACAATGTAAAATTGTTTTCATCATAAATGATACGGATGCTTCCACCGTGCTTTTCAATAATGTTTTTCGTGTAATACAATCCAATACCAAAGCCTTTTACATTGTGAGTGTTGCCTGTTGGAATTCTATAAAATTGTTCAAAAACTTTATCTTTATACACTTTAGAAATTCCGTTTCCATCATCTTTAATGATTAGAAAAATACGATTATTTTCTGAATTTAATTCTAAATGAATTGAATTTCCACCATATTTAATTGCATTGTCTAAAATATTACCAATGGCATTTTCGAAATGAAATTGATCTAAGTTTAAAAACGTTGTACCAATATTATTGTTAAAACTAAAATGTTTACTTGTATTTACAACCATATACTTTTCTACAATTTCTTCAATTAAACGTGCAATATCTACAGGTAATTTATGTAAAACTAACTTCTTTTGATTGAGTGTTGCAGTTTCAAGTATTTTTTCAACCATTAAATTCAATTTATCAACTTGAGAGTGAGCTATAGAAATATATTTTTGAGATTTTACTTTATCATCTAGGGCATTAAAATTTTTCATAGCCTCTAATGCAGTAGAAATTGTGGCAATAGGTGTCTTAAATTCGTGTGTAATATTGCTTATTAAATCGTTTTTTACTTCAGCTAACTGTTTTTGTTTATAGATAGTTTTCAATAAATAAAAAAGACTTGCAATAATACTTGCCGATAATAGCAGAGAGAGTAAAATACTAATAAACGAATTTCTTAAAAGTAGAGCGGTCTCATTGGTAAAGAATAATTCTAATTGACTTCGATGAGGTAAATATGTAGAATTTGAAGTTGTAGTTAGGTACTTGTTTGATAAATTTTCTAATTGGTATTCCTTCGTTTTTTTTATGATACTATCACCCGAATGCCTTACATGATAATTGTATTTAAGACCATAGCTAACATTAATATTATTTCTAACAAACTCATTGCTTATATACGTGTTTAGTTTTTCTAAATCTAAAGTGTCTCTAGAAATAGAAACAAATACTTTAGAAATTAAGCTATCTATACTTTTAGGAAATGCTCGATTTGCAGTTATAAAAGGATAATAATTATCTTCTCTGCTTTTCACTAAAATTGGTCGTTCGTCTTCTAATAACTTTGCCATATTGTAAATGGCACTATCCATTTTTTTTCTTAAACTACGTTTAGAATTTGTACTTAAAACAATCGTATCCGTTCTTTCTTTTAAATTTGTAGAATCTAAAGATTTGTAGGTAATAATTCCCGATTTTGTTAAGTTTACAAAATAAGCTTCTACGGAGTTATCTAGGCTTAGTTGTACCTTGCTAATCAAATTTTGTTTGTTAATTTGATATTCTCTGTAATTCCAATATACTTGTACTGCAATTGTTGTAACTACCGTAATACCAATAAAATAAACAACCCATTTGTAGTTTTTCTTATTCATATTTCAAAGTTAAGGACATAAATTGTATTATCCGAATTGCTTAACAGTAGTTAACACTAATTAACCTACTATTTTGATAAAGAATTTATAAGTTTGTATCTAATTAAAATTTTAAACATAAAAAAACTAAAATTTATGACAAGGAAAAAATCAACTCAATTTTATATGAGAATTATTCACCGTTATTTAGGTTTTTTTTTAGCAGGTATTATGACTGTTTATGCCTTAAGCGGAATAATTTTGGTTTTTAGAAATACCGATGCATTAAAAGTTGATAACCAAATTGAAAAGAAACTGCAACCATCATTAGAAGCAGCCGAAATAGGGAAAGAATTAAAAATTAAAAATTTTAAGATTACTAACACTGAAAATGAGATTTTACAGTTTTCGAATGGTTCTTATAATAGTAAAACAGGAGTTGTAACTTATACGGTAAAAGAACTTCCTTTTCTTTTAAATAAAATGACTCAATTGCATAAAGCCTCTACAAAAAGTCCATTATATTGGTTAAATATCTTTTTTGGTTTGTCACTTTTGTTTTTTGCAATCTCATCCTTTTGGATGTTTTTACCTAAAACTAAAACATTTCGAAAAGGCTTGTATTTTACGCTAGGTGGTATTATTCTTACTTTATTGCTGATTTTTGTTAAATAAATTAAACTTTTCTAGTTGTTAATTTGAAGATAATAATCTCAAAATTAATTGCTTGCCCATAACAGCTATTATTAAATGAAGTTTAAAAAATATATTTTTTAGATACTAACTTCAATTATCTTTGCAGCTATACTTATTCTTGAATTAAAGTTAAGAAATGAAAAAGAAATGGATATTTTTATTAAATGTTATATTATTAGTTCTAATACTATATGTAAAATATTTCAATGCGATTACTTCAAAAATAATTTTTGAGTATTATCAGTTTCAAACAATAATGGCTTTTTTAATTTTTTACATTGCTATAAATATAACAGCAAATGTGATTAAATATTTTTATTCTAAAAAAAATAAAATTAAGAAAGGAAAGAAAAATAATGTCCATTTTGGAATTGAAAATATTGCTAATTTCACAATAGGAATTGGATTGCTTTTAACAATTATAAGCTTATTTGGAGTAAATCCTAAAGAATTAATTACCTCTTTAACAATTGTAGCAGCAGCCTTAGCGATTTTATCAAAAGAGTATATTATTGATTTTTTAAGTGGTATTTATTTAAGTTTTTCAAACACCTTCGAAATAAATGATTATGTTAAAATAGATAATCAAAAAGGTAAAGTTGTTGAAATAAATATGCTCAAAGTAAAAATCCTTAATGATGATGATGACACGGTAATTATCCCAAATTCGAAAGTGCATTACAATGAAATTATAAATTACACGAAAAGAGATGCAAGATTAATGACTGTAGATTTTCAAATTGCTTTAAAATATATAAGCAATATTGAAGAACTAGAAAAGGAAATCATTCTATCACTAGAAGGTTTTAGTGATTATATAGAACCACAATCATATAATTTAAGAGTTGTTGAAATGAAAATGGATTATTTAGAGGTGAAATTTCAATACACGCTGATATCAGTAGATATGGATTTACAACGAAAAATTAGAAAAAAAACAATTCGTGAAGTTTTTAACTTTATTTCAAGTAAAAACTAGAAAATAGAATAGACCTTAGAAATGGAATATTTGAAGCGGACATTCCAATTGCTCGGTTGAGTAAAAATTATAAAAGTTAAAAAATAGTATATATGAAGCCAATTTTTCAATTTATTGTAGATGAGTTAACAAAACGAAAGTTAAGAAGGAAAAAAATTGAATTAAATGAAATTGAAAAAGTAATTATAAATACAAAAGTTGAATTTTCGCATTTAATTAGAGATAGTTTCTTCATTTTATTAGGTATTATATCAGCTGCATTTGGTTTAAAAGGGTTTTTATTACCCAATACTTTTATTGATGGAGGTGTAACAGGTATTTCACTTATAATTTCAGAATCTACGGAATTACCATTATCTATTTTATTAGTAGTTATTAACTTACCGTTTATAATTATGGCATATTCAACCATAAGTAAACAGTTTGCTTTACGTAGTATTGTAGCTATTTTGTTATTAGCAATTATTGTACATTTTATTCCATTCCCAATAATTACAAATGATAAATTATTAATTGCAGTTTTTGGTGGTTTCTTTTTAGGAATGGGAATTGGTTTAGCAATTCGTGGAGGTTCGGTTATTGACGGAACAGAAGTATTGGCGGTTTTTATCAGCCGAAAAACATCCCTAACAATTGGGGATATTATCTTAATATTCAATATTTTAATTTTTGGAGTTGCCGCTTATGTATTTTCAATGGAAATTGCTTTGTACGCTATTTTAACGTATTTGGCAGCCTCAAAAACAGTAGATTTTGTAGTTTCAGGTATAGAAGAATATGTTGGTGTAACTATAATTTCAGATAAAAATGAGGAAATTAGACTTGCTATTGTTGAAACTATGGGAAGGGGTTGTACTATTTATGATGGTAAAAGAGGTTTTGGTAAGCGAGGGCACGTATTAAAATCAATAGATATACTTTATACACTTATTACGAGGTTAGAATTGGCGAAACTTCACACAGAAATTGATAAAATTGACAAAGAAGCTTTTATTGTAATGCATAGTATAAAAGATGCCAAAGGGGGAATGATAAAAAAGCGCCCACTCAAATAATAGCACATTAAACTAAATCAAATTTTAAGAGTCTAAAAATTAATTATAATAATTGAATAAAGTTTGAAACAAGGTTATGTTTACCAAATTTCCATATTTTTTAATAATTTTTATTGTTTCCTTCAATTTTGGTTGTTCGAAAGACTCTTCAGTTATTGAGGACGTTATTATAAATGAAGATAATACGATATCTACTGAGAGTACCTATATGAATATGCTAACTCCATCTTATTATGTGTCAACTATAGCGAATCCATTTAAAAATGAAGTCGATCAATTTATAAGTGAGGTTGAGCAAATCCAATTTTATCATCCGTTAGGTTCATCAGAAGAAAGACCCAATTATGTGGTTAAAACTAAATTTGGTGATGAAAAAGGGATCGGTCCAGCAACCCAATATCATCCCGCGGTTGATGTATACGTAGGAAATTTTGTAACTAACGTTAATGTATATGCAACCCACGAAGGGTATATTTCAACGGCAAGAGATGTAGATAAATACCGTCAATATGTTTCAATTACAAAAAATATAGAAGATGATCTTGGCGAATTAATTGGAAAGCTAGTAACAATATATGCCCATATTGATTTGGATTTAGATGCTCAAGAATTTTTATACCAAGAAGGACAGTATGTTAGAGAAGGAGCTTTAATTTCAAAACACTTATATGCAGAAACTGTTGGCGGACCACACCTTCATTTTGAGGTGCGATATTATAGAGCAACCGATGTTGGTAATGAAGAGTTTTATGGTGGATATGGAGAGAATTTCACAGAACCTTCTGCTGGGTATTGGGAATATGGTTATTGGAGCTCTACGGTTGGTTATGGATATGCAAATGTAATGAATCATCAACTATTCTTATATTAAATCGAAACGATGTAATACGCATAGAATAGTTATATTTGATCTATGGACAGTGATGAAATTAAACAAAAACTTCTTGAAGAAATATCTTTAACAGAAAACACAATTAAAGAATATAAAGAATTGTCAAAACCTATTGAGCCAGATTGCGCAATTGGTCGTGTTTCTCGTATGGATGCGATTAACAATAAAAGCGTTGTGGAAGCATCTCTTAGGCAAGCTGAAAGTAAATTGAGAAATTTACAACGTGTTTTTTCTCAACTGGGAAGTGAAGAATTTGGAATTTGTTTAAAATGTAAAAAACCAATCCCAATAGGGAGAATTTTAATTCGACCAGAAAGTTTATTTTGTGTGAATTGTGCTCAATAAATATGTATTAACTCTTAAATAAATAGTGAAATTATAATTTGGTATAACTATTGTTCATTCAAAGTAGTTTAACAATTAAAAATAGTAAAATGAAAAAATTGATCCTTCTTCTTGTTCTTAGTCTAATTATTACGAGTGCGTTTGCACAAACCAAAAATTTTATTGATCAACCTTATATTGAAACTCGAGCACAAGTTGATACGCTTGTTACACCCGATAGGATTTATTTAAATATTCTAATAGCGGAAAAAGATACCAAAGGTAAAGTTTCTGTTGAGGAATTTGAAAATGCAATGGCAGCTAAATTAGTTTCTTTAGGAATAGATTTAAAAAAACAGCTAATGATAAATGATGTAGCAAGTAATTTTAAAAAGTACTTTCTAAAAAGACAAGATATATTGAAAAGTAAAGCATACTCATTAGTTGTTTATGATGGTTTAACGGCGGGCAAGGTAATTGTTGGGCTTGAAGAAATTGGAATTTCAAATGTGCAATTTCATAAAACCGAGTATTCAAAAATTGATGAATTGAAACTTAATTTAAAAACGAAAGCGGTTAGTAAGGCTAAACGAGAAGCAGCCGCTTTATTAAAACCATTAAACCAAAAAGTAGGTGGGGCAATTTATATTTCTGATGTTTATAATAATAACAATTACTCAATGCAATCAAGATCTTTAGTTATGGAAGTTGCTTATGATAAAAAATTTGAACCTATTGATATTGAATTCCAAAAAATTAAAGTTCAAAGTGAAATTAACATCAAATTTAAAATCGAATAGACCGTCACTAATATAAATTAAAAACCTCAAATTAGAATTCTAATTTGAGGTTTTTAATTTTTTAATTTTTAAAATAAACTAGATATTAAAAGCTTCTTTTACTTGTTCAACATAATCTAGTTTCTCCCAAGTAAATAGCTCTACTTCCATAGTTTTTTCCGTTCCATCTACATTTTTAAATGTTTTAGAAACAGTTTCAGTTTGTCTACCCATATGACCATATGCTGCAGTTTCTAAATACATTGGCTGACGTAATTTTAAACGTTGTTCAATAGCAAAAGGTCGCATATCAAAAATAGTAGCTACAATTTCAGCAATTTCACCGTCAGATTTTTCAACATTTGCAGTGCCGTTTGTATTTACATAAATTCCCATAGGTTCAACAACTCCAATGGCATATGAAACCTGAATTAAAATTTCGTCAGCAACTCCTGCTGCCACTAAATTTTTAGCAATATGACGTGTTGCATAAGCAGCACTTCTATCAACTTTACTAGGGTCTTTTCCTGAAAATGCACCACCACCGTGAGCACCTTTTCCACCATAGGTATCAACAATAATTTTTCGTCCTGTTAGCCCTGTATCTCCGTGTGGTCCACCAATAACAAATTTACCTGTTGGATTTACGTGATAGACGATACTATCATTAAATAATGCTTTTATCGCTGCTGGTAATTTTGCAATTACTCTAGGAATTAAAATTGAAATAACATCACTTTTAATCTTTTTCAACATGGCATCATCATTTGGGCCAAAATCGTCGTGTTGTGTTGAAACTACAATATCTTTAATTCTAAATGGAACATTATCATCGGTATATTCAATGGTAACCTGACTTTTAGAATCGGGACGTAAATAAGTAATATCCTTATTTTCTCTTCTTAATTCAGCAAGTTCAACTAGAATTTTATGACTTAAATCTAATGCCAACGGCATAAAATTTTCAGTTTCGTTGGTAGCGTAACCAAACATCATTCCTTGGTCGCCTGCTCCTTGTTGTTCTTTTGAAGCCTTATCAACTCCTTGATTAATATCTTGTGATTGTTCATGAATTGCAGAAAAAACACCACAAGAGTTTCCATCAAACATATATTCACTTTTAGTATAACCAATTTTATTGATTACATCTCTTGCTATTTTTTGAACATCTAAATAGGTTTCAGATTTTACTTCTCCAGCTAAAACTACTTGACCAGTCGTCACCAAAGTTTCACAAGCAATTTTAGAGTTTTCATCAAATGCTAAAAAATTATCAACTAAAGCATCTGAAATTTGATCAGAAACTTTATCTGGATGTCCTTCAGAAACAGATTCTGAGGTAAATAAATATGACATAATTTTAATTTTTAGTTAAATTTAAGGTCGAATTGATGTGATTGCTATAGTCGCTAAAAGAAGTAAATAATTACTGCTTTAGCATTTTTTAATGAGGTTGCAATCAGTTCAAATCCTTCCTCTTGAATTATCGACTGCAAATTTACAAAAACTAAAAATCATAAAAAACAAAAAGTTATTTTTATTTTAAAAAGTGTTGTTTTGTAAGAATTTAATGCGTTAATTTGCTCCTTAGTTCATACACTTATTGACTATTGTTATCAAGAAAGGCAGAGGGAATAGACCCTGTGAAGCCTTAGCAACCCTTTATTAATAAAGAAGGTGCTAAATTCTACCCATACGGATAGATAACCAAACCTAATTGCCATTTGGTAGTTTCCTGCATTTTTTTCTAACAATTTTATTTAAGTATATCAAACCAGTGAGATGGTTGTTTAACATATATAAATATAAATTGATGAATCAATTAAATTACATTACAATACAAAATTTCAGTTCTGAAAAAGGAACAGAGCCTCAAGACATACAACTATCATATCAGTTATTTGGAAAAAAGTTGCATACCGCACCAATTGTTTTAATAAATCACGCATTAACGGGTAATTCTGATGTTGCTGGAGAAAAAGGTTGGTGGAAAGATGTAGTAGGTGAAAGCAAAGTAATAGATACAGCAAAATATACCATTTTAGCATTTAATATACCTGGGAATGGTTTTGATGAATTTGTAATTGAAAATTATAAAGATTTTGTGGCGAGAGATATCGCTCATTTATTTTTAATTGGGTTACATGAACTTAAAATTAACCAATTATTTTCGATAGTTGGAGGTTCTTTAGGTGGTGGGATTGCTTGGGAAATGGCGGTATTAAATCCAATAATTACAAAACATTTAATTGTGGTTGCAACCGATTGGAAATCTACCGATTGGTTGATTGCTAATTGTCAAATTCAAGAGCAATTTTTGTCGAATTCAAGCAACCCAGTTCATGATGCTCGTATGCATGCTATGTTATGCTATAGGACCCCTGAATCTTTTAAAGAACGCTTCCAACGTTCAAAAAATGACGATTTAGAAATTTTTAATGTAGAAAGTTGGCTATTACATCATGGGAATAAATTACAACAACGCTTTCAATTATCTGCCTATAAATTAATGAATCAATTGTTAAAAACCATTGATGTTACCAAAGAGAGATCAGAAAATGTGTTAGATACCATAAAAGCCAATATTCATATTATTGGTGTGGATTCTGATTTGTTTTTCACTGCTGAAGAAAACAAAGAAACACACAAACAATTAGCATTAACAAATCCAAATGTTACCTATAATGAAATTAATTCAGTACACGGGCACGATGCTTTTTTAATTGAATATGAACAATTAGAAAAAATAATTGCGCCAATTTTTAATAAAAATTCAAAATACAATAATATTAAGATTGTAAAATTTGGCGGAAAATCTTTAGCAAATGGTTTGGGTTTAGAGAGTAGTTTAAAAATTATTTCAACCAAAATTAATGCAAATGAAAAAATAGCTATTGTTGTTTCGGCAAGAGGAAATAGTACAAATCATTTAGAATCAATTTTAGATAAGGCAAAAAATAATATTGATTATTCAGAAGAGTTTGAAATATTTAAGAATTATCAAACAGCGATTGACAGCACAGTTAATTTATCTGAAGAGTTTAACCTACTTCATGAGATTTTTAGAGGTGTAAAATTATTAGGCGACTACAGCGAAAAAATTAAAGATCAAGTACTGTCCCAAGGAGAAATTGTATCGGGTAAGACAATTGTACATTTATTAAATAAGCAAGGGTTTAAGGCTAATTTTGTAGATACGCGTGAGTTAATTAAAACCAATAATCAGTTTGGAAAAGCGTTGCCAATTCACAGTCTTTCAAAAGAAAATGTGATTCAACATTTTAAACATAATAAAAATGCTATTCAAATTATTACAGGTTTTATTGGTTCTAATTTAGAAGGAGAAACTACTACACTTGGTAGAAATGGCAGTAATTATTCAGCGTCATTAATTGCTAATTTTTTAAATGCCGAAGAACTTCAAAATTATACACACGTAAATGGAATTTACACGGCAAACCCCGATTTAGTTGCTACTTCAAAAAAGATAGAAAAATTGTCTTATCAAGAGGCAAATGAAATGGCAAACTTTGGAGCAGATATTTTACATGCGAAAACAATTATACCGTTAATAGAAAAAAACATTCCCTTACGAATTTTAAATACTTTTGATACGGATAATGAAGGTACTTTAATTGGTTCTGAAACTGAAATTGGTGGTATAAAATCGTTATCTGTTGATGAAGATGTTGTTTTGGTAAATTTGGTAGGTAGAGGTTTGCTGGGTAAAGTAGGTGTTGATGCTCGAATTTTTAATGCGCTGGCGAAGGATAATATAAGTGTTAGTATTATTTCTCAGGGCTCTTCTGAACGAGGTATTGGCTTTATTGTTGATGCAAAAGATGGGTATAAGGCCAAACAAGTTCTTGAAAATGAATTTGAAAATGAATTTAAAAATAAAGATGTTAGTCAGATTTATATTACAGAAAACATTTCAGTAATCTCAATTATCGGTCAAAGTTTGCACTCATTTAATCAATCGTACAGTGCTTTAATTAAAAATAATATCACACCAATTTTAATTAACAACACTGTTACAGGTGAAAATGTATGTTTAGTTGTTCAAAAATCCGATTTAAACAAAGCTGCAAATGTAATTCACGGTGAAATATTTGGAGTTTCAAAAAATATAAATATTGCCATTTTTGGAAAAGGGTTAGTTGGTAGTACGCTAATTAATCAAATATTTCAAAGTCAACAAAACATTTTAAAACGTAAAAACATCAATCTAAAGATTTTTGCCGTTGCAAATTCAAAAGCCGTACTATTAGATAAAGAAGGAATTTCATCTAATTGGGAAAGTGATTTTGAAGTTCATTCTTTAGAAAATTATAAGGTAACTGATGTCATTGATTTTGCCGAAAAAAATCATTTGGAAAATTTAATAGCGATAGACAATACGGCAAGTAATGAGTTTATTGAAAACTATTTGCAGCTGGTTGAAAATGGATTTGATTTAATATCATCAAATAAAATAGCAAATACCATAACATATAATTCATATAAAGAATTACGTGCAACCATGAAGGAACATAAAAAATCATATTTGTATGAGACGAATGTTGGAGCTGGTTTACCTTTAATTGATACCATTAAGTTATTGCATGATTCAGGTGAAAATATTACCAGAATACGCGGTGTATTCTCAGGGTCGTTAAGCTATTTATTTAATAATTTTTCCATACAAGACAAACCGTTTAGCGCAGTTTTAAAAGAAGCAATAGAAAATGGATATACGGAACCTGATGCCCGTGAAGATTTATGTGGAAATGATGTTGGACGAAAATTATTAATTTTAGCTCGTGAGTTAGATTTACAAAACGAGTTTGATGATGTGAATATTGAAAATTTGATTCCTGAAGATTTAAGACAAGGAACTACTCAAGAGTTTTTGCAGCGGTTAAGCGACATGGACACACATTACCAAGAGTTAAAAGATAATCAACAAGAAAATCATGTGTTACGATACATTGGCGATTTATCAGGCGATTTACAACAAGACAAAGGAATTTTAGATGTAAATTTAGTATCTGTATCAAGTAATAGTGCTTTAGGGCAAATACAAGGAGCTGATGCTATTTTTGAAATTTATACCGAATCCTATGGAGAAAAACCATTGGTAATTCAAGGAGCGGGAGCCGGTGCAGCCGTAACAGCGAGAGGTGTTTTTGGTGATATTTTACGATTAGCAGATAAAAATTAAAAAAGAGATTCAATAAATAAACGATATTATGAGCAATAAGCATTTCGAAACAGAAGCGATTAGAACGCAATTAGAGCGATCACATTTTCAAGAACATTCAACACCATTATACTTAACTTCAAGTTTTGTTTTTGAGGATTCAGAAGAAATGAGGGCAACTTTTATGGAAGAAAAAGAGCGAGATATTTATTCGCGTTATAGCAATCCAAATACTTCTGAATTTGTTCAAAAAGTAGTTAAAATGGAAGAGGCAGAAGATGGTTTTGCATTCGCTACGGGTATGGCCGCTGTATTTTCAACATTTGCAGCTTTATTAAAAAGTGGTGATCATATTGTTTCTGCTCGTTCAGTTTTTGGATCAACACATTCCTTATTTATCAATTATTTTCCAAAATGGAATATCAATACTTCTTATTTTGATATCAATAGACCTGAAGAAATTGAGGAGTTAATTCAGCCTTCAACAAAAATATTATATGCAGAATCTCCAACCAATCCAGGTGTTGATATTATTGATTTAGAATTGCTAGGTGCTATTGCTAAAAAACACAATTTACTATTGGTAATCGACAATTGTTTTGCATCGCCATATGTGCAGCAACCTATTAAGTTTGGTGCAGATTTGGTGATTCATTCGGCTACAAAATTAATGGACGGACAAGGTCGTGTTTTGGGTGGAGTGGTAGTTGGAAAATCTAGTTTAGTACGTGAAATTTATTTGTTTTCTCGTAATACAGGTCCGGCATTATCGCCTTTTAATGCTTGGGTGTTATCTAAAAGTTTAGAAACGTTGGCTGTAAGAGTTGAAAAACATTGTGAGAACGCCTTAAAATTAGCTGAATTTTTAGAAAATCATCCTAAAATTTTAAAAGTTAAATATCCATTTTTAAAGTCCCATCCACAGTTTCAAGTTGCTAAAAAACAAATGAAATTGGGAGGTAATGTTATTGCTGTCGAAGTAAAAGGAGGTTTATTAGCAGGTGAACAATTTTTAAATTCAATTAAAATGTGCTCATTATCTCCTAATTTAGGTGATACTAGAACTATTGTTACGCACCCGGCATCTACAACTCACAGTAAACTGTCTTCAGAAGAACAATTGGCTGCGGGAATTACACCAGGGTTGGTTAGAATATCTGTTGGATTGGAACATATTTCGGATATCATAGAAGATATCAATCAGGCATTATCTAAATAATATTTAAATTAAACTTCATTTATTTAAATTTAAAAACAAAATTCTTTAAAAATTAAAGTCTAGTTAGTTGGTAGAGTATTCTGAATCATGTATTTTTGACCTTTGAAAAAACGGAATACATTAAAATGATTTTAGATTCTATTGCTACTTCAAGAGCCACTGCGCCTGAAAAAAGCTTTCGTGAAGTCCAAAACACAGAAAAGGCACTACGTAGTGTTGTCAAAGCAATTAGTTGGAGAATTGTGGGAACCATAGATACTGTGGTTATTTCATGGCTTATTACGGGTAAAATTACGCTGGCATTATCTATTGGTTTAATAGAAGTAGTAACTAAAATGATACTGTATTTTTTTCATGAACGAATTTGGAATTTTATTAAATGGGGAAAACAATGATTGATATAGAAATTGAGAACATAAACAAACAATTAAAAGATAAGTCGCCAGAACAAATTATTACTTGGGCATTAAGTCAAGCTAAAAATCCAATAGTGACTACTAATTTTAGACCGTATGAAGTCGCAATTTTATATGCTTGTACTCAGGTTGATAAAAATGTAAAAGTTATTTGGTGCGATACAGGGTATAATACACCTCAAACATATGCTCATGCAAATGAACTAATTGAAAAACTAGCATTAAATGTTCATCTATATGTTCCTAAACAAACTTCGGCATATAGAGACGCATTGATGGGAATTCCTCAAATTGAAGATCCACTTCATAAATTGTTTACAGAGCAAGTAAAGTTAGAACCTTTTAATAGAGCAATGAAAGAGCACAAAGCAGATGTTTGGTTTACGAATTTAAGAAAAGGTCAAACAGCTTTTAGAAGCAGTATTGACATTGTTTCGAGAAGCAAAGATGGTTTATTAAAAGTAAGTCCATTTTATCATTGGTCTGATGCTGAACTCGACACTTATTTAGTTGAACGAAACTTACCAAATGAGTTTACCTATTTTGATCCAACAAAAGTAGTAGCAACCAGAGAATGCGGTTTGCATTCATAAATATAGAGTATGACAGAAACTATACATATTAATGCATTAGAGAACGAAGCAATTTATATTTTTAGAGAAGTTGCCGCACAATTTGAAAAACCTGTTTTATTATTTTCTGGAGGGAAAGATTCTATTACATTGGTAAGATTGGCTCAAAAAGCATTTTATCCAGCAAAAATTCCTTTTCCTTTAATGCACATAGATACAGGTCATAATTTTCCTGAAACCATTGAATTTAGAGATAGATTGGTGAAAGAACTAGGTGTTGAATTAATTGTAAGAAATGTACAAGATAGCATAGACCAAGGAAAAGTAATTGAAGAAACAGGACGCTATTCAAGCAGAAATATGCTCCAAACCACAACGCTTTTAGATGCTATTGAAGAATTTAAATTTGATGCGTGTATAGGCGGTGCCAGAAGAGACGAAGAAAAAGCAAGAGCTAAAGAGCGTATTTTTTCAGTGCGTGATGATTTTGGACAGTGGGATGAAAAAAACCAACGACCTGAATTATTTGATATGCTAAATGGAACCATAGAATTAGGTCAAAATGTACGTGTGTTTCCAATTTCTAATTGGACAGAATTAGACGTATGGACTTATATCGAAAATGAAGATTTAGAAATTCCTTCCATCTATTTTGCGCATAAACGAAACATATTTGTTCGAGATCAAATGATTTGGTCAGCTTCGGAATATGTTTACAAAGATGAAGAAGAAGAGGTCGAGGAGCGTATGGTGCGCTTTAGAACGGTTGGCGATATGAGTTGCACTGCGGCAGTTGATTCTTATGCTACCACCATTAGTGAGGTGGTTGCTGAAATTAGAGATTCAAGTATTTCAGAACGCGGAGCAAGAATAGATGATAAACGTTCAGAATCAGCAATGGAAAAGCGCAAACAACAAGGGTATTTTTAAATCCCCAAACGGGATGAATAGAAAGTTTAAGAAAAAAGTGTAACTAATTAATTTAAAAAATATTCCTCCCTTTTGGGGAGGTAAGGAGGGGCTAATGGAAGTTTTAAAAATAGCAACAGCAGGAAGCGTAGATGATGGTAAGAGTACATTAATTGGAAGATTATTATACGATACAAAATCATTAACAAGCGATAAATTAGAAGCTATTGAACGTAGTAGTAAACAAAAAGGATATGATTATTTGGATTTTTCGTTGGCAACAGATGGTTTAGTTGCAGAACGTGAACAAGGAATTACCATTGATGTAGCTCATATCTACTTTTCTACGGCAACTAGAAGTTATATTATAGCAGATACACCTGGGCACGTTGAATATACTAGAAATATGGTTACAGGTGCTTCTACATCGCAAGCAGCTATTATTTTAATTGATGCACGTCACGGAGTTATTGAACAAACGTATCGTCATTTTTTTATCAATAATTTGTTAAGAATTAAAGATGTAATTGTAGCGATTAATAAAATGGATTTGGTTGATTTTTCAAAAGAAAGATACAATGAAATTAAAGCAGATTTTCAAAAGTTAGTGACAAAAAGTGATTATGAAGATCAAAACATTACCTATATCCCTGTAAGTGCGTTAAAAGGCGATAATGTTGTTGAAAAGTCACATACAATGTCTTGGTATCAAGGCGAAACATTACTTTCTCATTTAGAAAAGTTAGATACCCAAAATATTTATAACAAAGGTAAAATGCGTTTTCCGGTACAGTATGTGATCCGTCCAAAAACAGAAGCATATCATGACTTTAGAAGTTATGCAGGTAAGGTGTATGGAGGAGCTATCAATGTTGGAGATGAAGTAGTTGTTTTACCTTCACAAACGAAAACAAAGGTCAAAGAAATTTACTTTAACGATAAAAAATTTAAAAGTGCTGCGCGCAGATCATCTATTTCTTTAACTTTAGAAAATGATGTAAATGTGAGCAGAGGAGATATGATTGTAAAAGCAACGGAGTTACCAAAAATTGAAAAACAATTTTCTGCAACCGTATCTTGGATGTGTAACAAAGAGCTTACTGCAGGTTCAAAATATGTATTACAACATGGCGTTCATAAGGTGTTAGCTAAAGTTCAAGCAATCAATAATAAAATTGAAACCGATTTTTCAGGAATTGAAACAAATGCAATCAGTTTAAAAATAAATGACATTGCTTCTATTTCTTTTCAATTAAATAAACCAATATTTTTCGATTCTTTCAAAGAGCATAGAACAAATGGAGCTTTTATATTGATAGACCCTCAATCCAATAATACGGTAGGAGCTGGCTTTATTGATTAATAAATAACAATTTGACTTGTAAATAAACTTCATATTCCGTTTATTTGCAGTCAAGTTCATAAACAAGCTGATATAAGTTATTAAGAAAGGCAGAGGGAATAGACCTATTGAAGCCTTAGCAACCCTTTATCTATAAAGAAGGTGCTACGTTCTACCGCAATTTTGTGGGAAGATAACACAAGAAAAACTTCATAAAGTAAATTCTTTCTTTTTAATACTAATTTGGGCGTTACCGCAAGCGGTCGGGCTTTCGGTTATATCTTTTTTTTCAAAAAAGGATGTCACCTTTATCCCTAACGCAAAAGCTATGAATTTATAAAATAATATTAGATGAGTACAATAGAAGAAGAAATAAAAAAACGAATTTTAGTGTTGGATGGTGCCATGGGAACTATGATTCAGCAATATAATTTTTCAGAAGAAGATTATAGAGGAGAACAATTTAAAGATTTTCATCTTTCGGTAAAAGGGAATAATGATATGCTTTCGTTAACCCAGCCAGAAGCTATTAAAGAAATTCATAGAAAATATTTAGAAGCCGGTGCTGATATTATTGAAACAAACACTTTTTCAGGAACAACCATTGCCATGGCCGATTATGAAATGGAAGATTTTGTGTATGAAATCAATTATCAGTCGGCAAAAATTGCAAAGGAAGCAGCTCAAGAATTTACGGCTAAAAATCCGAATAAACCTCGTTTTGTAGCTGGTTCAATAGGACCAACTAACAGAACAGCAAGTATGTCACCTGATGTGAATGATCCTGGCTATAGAGCAGTTACTTTTAACGATTTAAGAGTGGCGTACAAACAACAAGCAGAAGCCTTGTTAGATGGTGGAGCAGATTTGTTATTGGTTGAAACCGTATTTGATACCTTAAATGCAAAAGCGGCCCTTTTCGCCATTGAGGAAATTAAAGAAGAACGAAATATTGATATACCAATTATGGTAAGTGGTACTATTACCGATGCAAGTGGTAGAACTTTATCGGGGCAAACTGCTGAAGCTTTTTTAATTTCAGTTTCGCATATTCCAATGTTATCAGTTGGGTTTAATTGCGCATTGGGTGCCAATCAGTTAACGCCTCATTTAGAGGTGTTAGCCCAAAAATCTAAAATTAGAATTTCAGCACATCCTAACGCAGGGTTGCCAAATGCCTTTGGTGAATATGATGAAACTCCAGATCAAATGGCGAGTCAAATTAAAACCTACTTAGACAAAAGGCTAGTCAATATAATTGGAGGTTGTTGCGGTACAACACCAGCACATATTAAAGCAATTGCAGATTTGGTAAAGGATTATAAGCCAAGATTGGTTGATGGTTGTTAGTTGTTGGGTTTTAGTTTAAAATAAATAAAATGATTTCATATATAGAATTAGATGTTTGGTTAGAAACTAGAAAACTCGTAAAAATGGTATATGCCATTTGTAAAAAGTTTCCTTCTGAAGAAGTGTATGGGCTTACTAGTCAAATTAAAAGATGTTCAGTTTCTGTCCCTTCAAATATTGCTGAAGGTTGCGGAAGACATAGTTCAAATGAAACAATTCATTTTTTACATATATCAAGAGGTTCTTTATTTGAATTAGAAACCCAATTGTACCTAGCAAATGATTTAGAGTTTTTGTCGATTGAAGAATTAAAATTATTATTAGTTCAAGTTACTAGCTGTAAAAAGTTATTAAACGGATTTATAAATTATTATAGAAAAAATGTTACATAAAACAACCAATAACCAACAGCCAACAACTAACAACCAAAGAAAGTTTTTAAAACTTTCCGGACTTGAGCCACTAATTATTACTCCAGAAAGTAATTTTATCAATGTTGGTGAACGTACAAATGTTGCTGGTTCTAAAAAGTTTTTACGATTAATAAAAGAAGAAAAATTTGATGAAGCCCTTGCGATTGCACGCCATCAAGTAGAAGGTGGAGCCCAAATAATCGATATTAATATGGACGATGGGTTAATTGATGGAAAAGAATCCATGGTTCGTTTTATGAATCTTATCGCTGCCGAGCCGGATATTGCCCGTGTACCTATCATGATCGACAGTTCGAAATGGGAAATTATTGAAGCTGGTTTGCAGGTAGCTCAGGGAAAATGTGTAGTAAATTCTATTTCATTAAAAGAGGGAGAAGCACAGTTTATTGAGCAAGCTAAAAAAATAAAAATGTACGGTGCTGCTGTAATTATTATGGCTTTTGATGAAGTTGGGCAAGCTGATAATTATGAGCGAAGAATAGAAATAGCAAAGCGTTCTTATAAAATATTGGTAGATGATGTTCACTTTCCATCAGAGGATATTATTTTCGATTTAAATATTTTTCCTGTGGCCACCGGAATGGATGAGCATAAAAGAAATGCCATTGATTTTATTGAAGCCACGCGTTGGGTTCGCACTAACTTACCAAATGTAAGCGTAAGTGGAGGGGTTAGTAATGTTTCCTTTTCTTTCCGTGGTAATAATGCGGTTCGAGAGGCCATGCACTCGGTATTTTTATATCATGCGATCAAAGCGGGAATGAATATTGGAATTGTAAATCCTACAATGTTAGAGGTATATGATGAAATTCCTAAAGATTTATTAGAGCACGTTGAAGATGTAATTTTAGATCGGCGAGAAGATGCTACAGAACGTTTGTTAACATTTGCTGAAACCGTGGTGACTTCTGCTAAAGAACATAAAGTAGATTTGTCTTGGCGCGAAAAATCCTTACAAGAACGTATCACACATGCATTAGTGAAAGGTCTAGATGAATATATTTTAGAGGATGTAGAAGAAGCTAGATTACAAGCTTCACAGCCGATTGAAGTTATTGAAGTGAATCTTATGAAAGGGATGAATGTTGTTGGAGATTTATTTGGTTCTGGAAAAATGTTTTTACCACAAGTGGTAAAATCTGCGCGAGTGATGAAAAAAGCAGTCGCGTATTTATTACCGTATATTGAGGCCGAAAAAAATGGAGTAAGTCAGTCGAATGGTAAAATTTTATTAGCAACTGTAAAAGGTGATGTTCATGATATTGGTAAAAATATTGTAGGTGTTGTTTTAGCATGTAATAACTATGATATTATTGATTTAGGTGTGATGGTTCCACCAGAAAAAATTATTGAAACCGCCAAAGCCGAACAAGTAAGCGCTATTGGATTAAGTGGTTTAATTACGCCATCATTAGATGAAATGGTATATTTAGCAAAAGAAATGGAGCGCCAAAATTTTGAAGTACCGCTATTAATTGGTGGGGCTACTACTTCAAAAGCACATACAGCAGTAAAAATTGATCCGCAGTATAAAAACGCTGTGGTTCACGTTCACGATGCTTCTAGAGCAGTAACGGTGGTTGGTGATTTGTTGAATGCTAAAACAAACAAGCAATATGTTTTCGATATAAAAGCCGATTATGTAAAGGTACGTGATGGCTTTTTAAACCGCTCTAAGCGCAAAGAATATTTGACGCTGGAACTAGCAAGAAATAATAAATTTAAGATAGATTGGAATGCAACAAAAATCGAGGCACCAAATTATCTTGGAACACAGGTAATTGAAGATTTTGATCTTAGTAAATTGGTAGATTATATTGATTGGAGTCCATTTTTTAGAACGTGGGAATTGCACGGCAGGTATCCTGAGATATTAACAGATGAAGTAGTAGGAAAAGAAGCAACAAATTTGTTTTCAGATGCTAAATTGTTATTAGCCAAAATTCTAGATGAAAATTTGTTAACGGCAAAAGCTGTTTTTGGAATTTTTCCTGCAAATGCTGCTGAGGACGATATTGAAGTGTACACAGATTCAACAAGACAAGAAGTGAATGTTAAATTTGTAACCTTGCGTCAACAATTAAAAAAGAAAGAAGGGATTCCTTCCATAGCTTTAGCTGATTTTATTGCGCCAAAGGAATCAACTATTGAAGATTACATTGGCGCATTTTGTGTGTCAACAGGATTTGGAACAGCTGAATTAGCCGCTGAGTTTGAAAAAGACCACGATGATTATAATTCCATTATGATTAAAGCTTTAGCTGATAGATTGGCAGAAGCTTTTGCTGAATATTTGCATGAAAAGGTTCGAAAAGAGCATTGGGGCTATGCAGTTTCCGAAGATTTAACAAATGCAGATTTAATTAAAGAAAATTACAAAGGAATTAGACCAGCACCAGGTTATCCGGCGTGTCCAGACCATACAGAAAAATTAACACTTTGGGAATTATTAAGTGTAAAAGAAACCATTGGAGTTGAATTAACTGATAGTTTAGCAATGTGGCCTGCAGCATCAGTGTCTGGTTATTATTTTGGGAATGAACAAGCTAAATATTTCGGAGTTGGGAAAATAACAGAAGATCAAGTGAAGGATTTTGCTGTTAGAAAAAACATGAGTTTAGATGAGGCTAAAAAATGGTTAAACCCTAATTTAGCTGAAAATTAGACCTAAAAGGGAACGTCCAACAATTATAAAGAGTGGGTAAAAAGTATGTTGTCATAATAAATCAATGAATACAGAAATTTTTAAATAGTATTAAACAAATGAAAGTAACGGAACATATACATAACGCTAAAGGTAAAACACTATTTTCATTTGAAATTGTGCCTCCACAAAAAGGACAAAATATACAGCAATTGTATAATAATATAGATCCATTAATGGAGTTTAAGCCACCTTTTATTGATGTAACGACTTCAAGAGAGGAATACGTATATATCTCCAAAGAGAATGGACTTTTAGAACAAAAAATCACACGAATGCGCCCAGGTACAGTTGGTATTTGTGCTTCATTAAAATACAAGTACAATGTAGATGCAATACCACATGTATTGTGCGGAGGTTTTACCAAAGAAGAAACAGAATATGTATTGGTAGATTGTCATTATTTAGGATTAGACAATGTAATGGCATTGCGAGGTGATGCGATGAAGCACGAAACATATTTTTCACCTTCTAAGGATGGAAATAAGTATGCTTCAGAGTTGGTCACTCAAATTAAAAATTTGAACAAAGGAAAATATTTACATGAAATAATTGAAACCACTTATAATGCTGATTTTTGCATTGGGGTGGCGGGCTATCCCGAAAAACATTTAGAATCTCCGAGTTTAGATTCGGATTTGAGAAGATTGAAAGAAAAAGTTGATGCAGGAGCCGATTACGTAGTAACACAAATGTTTTTTGATAATAAAAAATATTTTGATTTCGTTGAAAAGGCACGTGATATTGGGATAACTGTCCCTATCATTCCCGGAATTAAGCCAATAGCTATTGAACGACATTTACAAGTATTACCGCAAGTGTTTAAGTTAGATTTGCCAGAGTTATTAATTTCTGAAGTTGAAAAATGTACAAATAACAAACAAGTTCGCCAAGTTGGAATAGAATGGGCTATTGAGCAATCTAAAGAATTAATTGCCAAAGGAGTACCTGTGGTTCATTTTTATTCGATGGGAAAATCGGATAACATAAAGGAGATAGCATCAGCCGTTTTTTAAAAATTAATTTTGTTAATAATACCATAGATAAAAGTAATATGTAATAGCTAGAAAAGGTGAAATATTTGTTTACTTTTGTACAGCTTAATAGAGCTAATAATAATTTTAAAAAAATAAAACATGGCATTAGAAGTAACAGATGCAACTTTTGACGAAGTAGTATTAAAATCAGATAAACCCGTAATGGTTGATTTTTGGGCAGCATGGTGTGGTCCTTGTAGAATGGTTGCTCCAATTATGGATCAATTAACAACTGAATATGAAGGAAAAGCAACAATAGCTAAAGTAGATGTTGATGCAAATCAAAAATTTGCGGCTGAATATGGAGTGCGTAATATTCCAACAGTATTGGTTTTTAAAAATGGCGAAGTTGTTGAAAAACAAGTAGGTGTTGCTCCAAAAACTGTATATGCACAAAAAATTGATGCGCATTTATAATATAAAAGAATAATTTTGTAAAAAAGGCTTAACAATAATTTTGTTAAGCCTTTTTATTTTATAGTATATTTACAAGTAGATTAAAAAAAATAATGAGTCCGTTAGCCGTAAAAAATATTTCAGAATTAAATAACCTTGAATTGTTAGCAAATCAAGTAGTTGAAGGTTTTATTACGGGAATGCATAAAAGCCCTTTTCACGGCTTTTCAGTAGAGTTTGCTGAGCATAGATTATATAACAAAGGTGAAAGTACCCGCCATATTGATTGGAAGTTATACGCGAAAACAAAAAAAATGTTTGTAAAGCGTTATGAAGAAGAGACCAATTTACGTTGTCATTTAATAGTTGATAATTCAGCTTCTATGCACTATCCAATTGTTGCGAATCCTTCAATTAATCAATTAAATAAAATTGGGTTTTCAGCAATAGCGTCGGCTGCATTAATGGAAATTTTAAAGCGTCAGAGAGATGCTGTAGGATTGAGTATTTATTCCAATAAGGAAGAATATTATGCCCCAACAAAAGGAAGCGATCGACATCGAAGAATGTTGTTAGCGCATTTAGCTGATTTATTAAAGAAACCTTCAAAATCTTCTACCGATACATATGCTGTTTTACACGAAATAGCAGAAAAAGTTCATAGGAGATCATTGGTATTTTTATTTACAGATATGTTTCAAGCTACTAAAAACGAAAAGGAGTTATTTGAGGCATTACGTCATTTAAAATATAATAAACACGAGGTAATTTTATTTCATACGTATGACGGGAAATTAGAACGAGATTTTGATTTTGAAAATTCTCCAAAAAAGTTTGTGGATGTAGAAACAGGTGATGAAATTAATTTATATGCGTCTACAATACAAAAGGACTACAAACTTAAAGTGGAAACTTATTTTAATGAATTGAAAATGAAATGTATGCAATATAAGATTGAATACGTACCTGTAGATATACACAAAGGATTTCATCAAATATTAGTTTCGTATTTAATTAGTCGAAAAAGATTTTTATAAAAATTGTTAAAAAAGCTTTGCAGATATAAAAAACACTACTATATTTGCATCCGCTAAGAGCAACGGTCTGGTAGTTCAGCTGGTTAGAATACCTGCCTGTCACGCAGGGGGTCGCGGGTTCGAGTCCCGTCCAGACCGCGAAAAGCATCTCAATTGAGATGCTTTTTTTATGCGGTTTACATTCATTTAAGAAACATCAAAAATTCTTTTATCTCTTGAAATACCAACCTCAATAAGTATTTGTTTTCTTTTGGAATTGTAATTACATTTTAAATAGTTAATTTCGCTTTATTCAATTTATCCAAAATGCATGAAATTTACTAGAACAGAAATTCCAGATGTTATTGTTTGTGAACCGAACATTTTAAAGGATGAACGTGGTTATTTTTTTGAATCGTTTAAAAAGGAACTTTTTGAAGCATTTATTGGAAGTGAATTGCAATTCACCCAAGATAATGAAGCAAAATCTACTAAGGGTGTTTTAAGAGGTTTACATTATCAATTGCCACCGTTTGCTCAAACTAAATTAGTTCGTGTAATAAAAGGATGTGTCTTAGACATTGCCGTTGATATTAGACAACATTCACCTACGTTTGGTCAATATGAAGCGATTGAATTAAGCGACAAAAATAAATTACAATTGTATATACCAAAAGGATTTGCTCATGGCTATGTAGTACTAAGTGACGAGGCCATTTTTAGCTATAAAGTAGATAATTATTACAATAAAGAATCTGAAAGAGGTATTATGTTTAACGATCCTGCATTGCAAATAGATTGGCAATTACCAGCAAATGAATTGATAATTTCTGAAAAGGATAAAAATCAGCCTTTATTTAAGCAGGCCGATTTGTTTGTATAAATTTCAACTTCGGTTATGACTACGATTTTAGTTACAGGCGCAAAAGGACAATTGGGAATTTCTATAGCTAATATAGCAACGAATTTTCCAAACTTTCGACTGATTTTTAAATCCAAAAGCGAACTAGATATTTCAAATGCGAAAGCAGTTGAAGAACTTATTGAATGTGATAAAATTGAAGTTATTATTAACTGTGCTGCGTATACCAATGTTGATAAAGCCGAGGATGAACCTAACGTAGCCAATAAAATTAACCATTTAGCAGTTGAGCATTTAGCAAAAATTTCCAAAAAGCATCATATTAAGTTGATTCATATCTCAACAGATTATGTATTTGAGGGGACTTCAAAAATACCTTATAAAGAAACAGATATCACCAATCCACAAAATAGCTATGGAGCAACCAAATTAAAAGGAGAGCAAGCAATGTTGCGTATCAATCCATCTAATTCTATATTGATTAGAACCTCATGGGTATATGCAGAACACGGTGCTAATTTTGTAAAAACAATACTGCGTTTAACCAAAGAAAAAGAGACTATTTCAGTAGTGAAAGATCAAATAGGGTCTCCAACCTATGCAACTGATTTGGCTAGAACAATCCTTCAACTAATTCCGTTATTAAAAAATGAGGGAGTACAAATTTACCATTATGCAAATACAGGCTCCTGCAGTTGGTTTCAATTTGCAGAGGAGATTGTAAACATTTCCAAACACAACTGTAAAGTAGTTCCTATTGCCTCTTCAGAATTTAAAACGAAGGTTCAAAGACCACCGTATAGTTTGTTAAATACGCAAAAAATTCAAGAAATATTTAAGGTTGAAATTCCGCATTGGAAAGAGTCACTTCGTACCTGTATTGAAAAAATATAAACCACAGCATATTTATTTAAAAAACAGGTTTGTTCAGTGTAAAATATCAAATGAAACCTTTTGTGGAATCGCTTTAAAATAGGTATCTTTAAACTTTTGTTAAATCGACTAAAATTATAAGGTATGAGATCAATATTAGTAACAGGTGGGGCAGGGTTTGTAGGTTCAAATTTAATTAAACACCTTGTTCAAAAATACCCAGAATATAACATCGTTAATTTTGATTTGTTAACCTATGCGGGAGATTCAGAAAACTTAAAATCTGTTGAAAGTGCCCCAAATTATACATTTGTTCAAGGCGATATTTGTAATAGAGAATTAGTGGAACGCGTTTTTCAACATTATATCATACACGGCGTTATTCATTTAGCTGCTGAATCGCATGTAGATAACTCAATATCAAAACCTGATGTTTTTATTGAAACCAATATCAAAGGTACATTTACCTTATTGGATGTCGCTTATAAATATTGGATGGAAAAACCTTTTACATATAAAAAGGGATATGAAAACAATAAATTTTTGCACGTATCAACTGATGAAGTGTATGGAACATTAGGGGCAACGGGATTGTTTACCGAAGAAACACCCTATGCACCTAACTCACCGTATAGCGCCTCAAAAGCGAGTAGTGATATGCTAGTGCGCAGCTACCATCATACCTATGGGTTGGAAACAGTCATCACCAATTGTTCTAACAACTACGGACCTAAACAACATGATGAAAAACTAATTCCAACTGTTATTAGAAAAGCATTAGCAGGTGAGCCTATTCCAGTATATGGCGATGGTAAAAATGTAAGAGACTGGTTATATGTGTTAGATCACTGTAAAGGAATAGATCTAGCTTATCATACCGGTAAAAGTGGCGAAGTTTATAATATTGGCGGTAAAAACGAACAAAATAACAATTATATTGTAGCTAAAATTTGCGAGCTGTTAGATGCTAAACACCCAAAAGAGAGAAGTTATAAAGAACAAATTACCTATGTGAAAGATAGGGCTGGACACGATTATAGATATGCCATAGATGCAACAAAAATTGAAACTGACTTAGGTTGGAAAGCCAATGAAAATTTTGATTCGGGTATTGTGAAAACGGTAGATTGGTACGTAAAAAAATATAAAGAAGACTAAAACGAAGACTAAAAACGAGGACGGAAGGGCTAAGACGAAGACAAAAAACGAAGACTAAGGCTAAGACTAAGACTAAGAGGAAAATTAAAAATAATCTCGAAGTTTTAGTCTTCGTAGTAATTTTAAAAAACAATGAAAGAACAAATTAAAATAGCAATTATTGGCCTAGGTTATGTTGGCTTGCCTTTAGCACGATTATTTGCCACTAAATATCCAGTGATTGGGTTCGATATCAATAAAGAACGTGTGTTGGAATTGACTAAGGGAATTGACACCACGTTGGAAGTTGAAAATGAGTTGTTACAAGAAGTGTTAGTAACCAATCCAACAGATGTAAACGGATTGTATTGTACTACAGAAATTTCAGATATAGAAAATTGCACCTACTATATTGTAACTGTTCCAACACCTGTAGATAAAAATAACAAACCCGATTTAACACCATTGATAAAATCGAGTGAAACCGTTGGGAAAGTGCTCAAAAAAGGAGCCATTGTTATTTATGAATCTACGGTGTATCCAGGTGCTACGGAAGAAATATGTGTACCGGTGCTTGAACAATTTTCAGGACTTACCTATAATAAAGATTTTTATGTAGGCTATTCGCCAGAGCGAATCAATCCTGGAGATAAAGAACATACCGTTGAAAAAATATTAAAAGTGACCTCAGGTTCAACACCTAAAATTGGAGAGAAAGTAAATAATTTATATGCTGATGTCATTACTGCAGGAACTCATTTAGCACCTACTATAAAAGTGGCAGAAGCAGCAAAGGTCATTGAGAATTCTCAACGTGATATTAACATTGCATTTGTAAACGAGTTGGCAAAAATATTTAATATTCTTGCTATTGATACCCAAGCAGTATTAGAAGCAGCAGGTACAAAATGGAATTTTTTACCATTTAAGCCAGGCTTAGTTGGCGGGCATTGTATTGGTGTTGATCCGTATTATTTAGCTCAAAAAGCACAGGAAGTAGGTTATCATCCTGAAATTATTTTGGCAGGGAGAAAAATGAATGATAGTATGGGAAGTTATGTGGCTTCTGAAGTCATTAAGTTATTTGTTAAAAATGACATTCCTATTAAAAAGGCCTCTATTCTACTATTAGGAATCACGTTTAAAGAAAATTGTCCAGATGTGCGGAATACAAGAGTGGTTGATGTGATTCGTAATTTAGAAGAGTTTGGTACGCAGGTTACTGTTTTTGACCCTTGGGCGAGTCCAGATGAAGTAAAGCATGAATACGCTATTGAAACCGTAAATAAAATGCCTCAAACAAAATTTGATGGTATTGTGTTAGCGGTAGCACATAAAGAGTTTTTAGATATAGATTTTAGCCAATATTTAAATGCAAACGGGATTATTTATGATGTGAAAGGGGTACTAGAAGGCAAGGTTGATGGGAAATTGTAAGAGTCGAAAAGTCTAGTATCGTGCAGTCTTGAGTCAAGATTGAATAGTGATTAGGTAATGATTAAACGTAATGTCACACTGAGCTTGTCGAAGTGTAATTGTAACAAGAAGGGTCTTCGACAGGCTCAGACTGACAGTAATTAGGTAATGATTAAATGGAACGTCACACTGAGCTTGTCAAAGTATAATTGTAACATAAATGGGTCTTCGACAGGCTCAGACTGACAGTAATAAGGTAATGATTAAATGGAACGTCACACTGAGCTTGTCGAAGTGTTTTTAAAAGGTAAATGAAACAATATTTTGTATATATAGTTGAATGTTCAGACAATTCTTATTATACAGGAATAACAAATGATATTGTACGTAGATTAAATGAACATAATTTAGGACGAGATAAGAGAGCATATACTTTTTCAAAAAGACCCGTAAAATTAGTTTGGTTTGAAACCTTTTCTGATGTGAATGATGCTATTCAAATAGAGAAAAAAATAAAAGGATGGAGTAGAAAAAAGAAAGAAGCATTAGTAAATGAAGATTGGGAAAAATTAATGTTGTATTCTAAAAATTACACTGAATACGGGAAACCAAAAAATTAATAAAACGTAATGTCACACCGAGCTTGTCGAAGTGTAATTGTAACAAAAAGGGTCTTCGACAGGCTTAGACTGACAGTAATAAGGTAATGATTAAACGTAATGTCACACTGAGCTTGTCAAAGTGTAATTTTAGCAAAAAGGGTCTTCGACAGGCTCAGACTGACGGTAATTAGGTAATAATTAAATGGAATGTCACACCGAGCTTGTCGAAGTGGAATTAAAGTTAAAAAACAAAAAATATGAACATTGTAGTAATAGGAACAGGCTATGTAGGATTGGTATCAGGAACTTGTTTTTCTGAAATGGGAAATAAAGTAACCTGTGTAGATATAGATACCACCAAAATAGAAAATTTAAATAAAGGGATTATTCCAATTTACGAGCCAGGATTAGAACCTATGGTGGTAAAAAACACGACGAATAAAAACTTGTTTTTCACTACGAATCTTGCATCAGCATTACAGAACGCAGAAGTTGTATTTATTGCTGTAGGAACCCCAATGGGTGATGATGGATCGGCAGACCTTCAATATGTGTTAGCAGTGGCTAAATCAATTGGGCAAGCAATCACCAAAAAAATGGTCATAGTAGACAAATCTACCGTGCCTATTGGAACAGCAGACAAAGTAACGGCAACCATTCAAAAAGAATTAGATAAAAGAGATCTCAAAGTAGAATTTGAAGTAGTGTCGAATCCTGAATTTTTAAAAGAAGGAGCCGCTATCAACGATTTTATGAAACCAGATAGAGTTGTAATTGGTGCCGAGAGTGACTATGCCATAGAAAAAATGAAACAATTATACGCACCATTTTCTATGTCGCATGAACGTTTTATTGTGATGGATGTACGTTCAGCTGAAATGACAAAATATGCTGCAAATGCCATGCTAGCCACCAAAATTTCATTTATGAATGAAATTGCAAATATTTGTGAAAAAGTAGGGGCAGATGCCAACCAAGTACGCATTGGAATAGGTTCAGACAGTAGAATTGGGTATAATTTTATTTATCCTGGTTGTGGTTATGGAGGTTCTTGTTTTCCAAAAGATGTAAAAGCCTTAAAAAAAATAGCTTCGGAATATGATTACCACGCAAAATTAATTACTTCAGTAGAAGAGGTAAACGATGCACAAAAATTAGTCATTGCCCATAAAATTATCAAGCGTTTTGGAGAAGATTTACACGGTAAAACATTTGGTATTTGGGGATTGGCATTTAAACCAGGAACTGATGATATGCGAGAAGCACCCGCCATTTATATTGTAAAAGAATTGGTAAAACGAGGTGCTAAAATTCAGGCCTACGATCCTAAAGCTATGCAAGAAGCGCAAGAGTTTTATTTAAAAGACGTGAATCAGGTAATCTATGTCGATTCAAAATACCAAGCATTACAGCAAGCAGATGCTATGATATTGTTAACCGAATGGAAAGAATTTAGATCTCCAGATTTTGAAGAAATTAAAAAACTATTAAACAATCCTGTAATTTTTGACGGAAGAAATCAATACAATATGTTTAATTTAGCCGACAAAGGATTTGAGTATTATCAGATTGGGAGGGCAGAGCGTTAAGAAAATTATTAAGTGAATATTTTTAGCACGACATAGCGAAAGCTATGGGCGAGCTGGTGAGCAGATACCAGTTGGCACGATTGGGCTGAAGAGTGAAGAAGCCCCCTAACCCCCAAAGGGGGAATAACTAAAACGAAGACTAAGAATAAAACAAAGAATAAAACAAAGACGAAAACAAAGACTAAAACAGAGACGAAAACAAAGACGAAAACAAAGAGAAAAGAATAAAAAATAAACGGTCATTACGAGGAGTGTCAACGACGTGGTAATCTCACCATTAGTAGCAGATGATTGCAACTTTTTTCAAAAGCTAGGCAATGTCAAAATTAAAGTAACCTTTTTGTCTTCGTTTAGGTCAAAGTAATATATAAAAACAATGAAAAACTTCGCATTAATAGGAGCAAGTGGTTACGTAGCACCGCGCCATATGAAAGCTATTAAAGAAACCAATAATAATTTAGTGGCCGCTCTTGATAAATTTGATAGTGTTGGAATTATAGATAGCTATTTTCCAAATGCCGATTTCTTTACCGAATTTGAACGTTTTGATCGTCATATTTCAAAACTAAAGTTTGAAAAGCAACAACAGTTAGATTATGTAAGTATTTGTACACCCAATTATTTGCACGATGCACATATTCGTTTTGCCTTACGACAAGGTGCTGATGCCATTTGTGAAAAACCATTGGTATTAAATCCTTGGAATATGGATGCTTTAGGAAAAATAGAGCAAGAAACCGGAAAAAAAGTATACAATATATTACAACTTAGAGTGCATCCAAGTATCATAGCTCTCAAAGAAAAGATTGCCAACGGTCCAAAGGATAAGGTATATGATGTAGATTTAACCTATTTAACATCACGCGGACATTGGTATTATACCTCATGGAAAGGAGATATCTCAAAATCAGGTGGAATAGCAACCAATATTGGAGTCCATTTTTTTGATATGCTCTCATGGATCTTTGGAGACTTACAACAAAATACAGTACACGTAAATACCCACGATCGTTCAGCAGGATATTTAGAATTTAAACAAGCACGGGTACGTTGGTTTTTGTCTATCAATTATGATGTATTACCCGATGAAATAAAAGCAAAAGGACAACGTACCTATCGCTCTATCACTATTGAAGGGGAAGAATTAGAATTTAGCGGAGGTTTTACTGATTTACATACGGTGTCTTATCAAGAAATTATCAACGGAAATGGGTATGGTTTAGAAGCGCCACGTCAAGCCATAGAAATTGTTCATGCGGTTCGCCACGCAACACCACTTGGTGCGACAGGAGACTATCATCCCTTTGTGAAAAAACCATTAGCAAAGCATCCGTTTGAGAAGTAGGACAGAACGTAAAAAAAACAGCCACTGGCTGTTTTTAGTGAATGTGCCAGCTGGCGCATTTGGGCTGAATAGTGAAACAGTGAAGAGTGAAGAGTGATAACCGTCATTACGAGGCGCGATAGCAACGCAGTAATCTGCTAATTTTAGCAACAGATTGCTTCATTTCACTGTGTTGCATTCGCAATGACGTTACGACCGAGACTGCACAACTGCACGACTCTAAAAGTAAAGAGTCTTGGTCTTCGTTTTAGTTTAAGTAAAAAAATAGACTGCACAACTTCAAGATAAGTGAGATGTGAGAAGTGAAGAGTGATAAGGTGCGTTGCTTACCGTCATTACGAGGCGCGATAGCAACGCAGTAATCTGCTAATTTTAGCAACAGATTGCTTCATTTCACTGTGTTGCATTCG
>NZ_JABDRI010000024.1 GCF_013041805.1 Lutibacter sp. | reverse complement strand
TCATTATTAAATAGATTGTTCGAAATTAATTTAGCTGAAGTTGCTATGCGTGAAAAAGTAGGTTTAATGGCATATTCTCCATTGGCATTTGGAGTGCTTTCAGGAAAATATTTAAATGGTAAATTACCTGAAAATTCACGTATTAAGCTATTTCCACAATACAATAGATATAGCAGCGAACAAAGTACTTTTTTAACACAAAAATACTTCGAATTAGCTACTAAATTAGGTGTTAGTTTAACACAACTTTCTTTAGCATTTGTAAATCAGCAACCATTTTTAACAGGTAATATTATTGGTGCAACTACAATAAATCAGTTAAAAGAGAATATTGCAAGTATCCACGTGGAACTTTCAAAGGAAACTTTCGAAGAAATTGATAGAATTCAAGAGTTACAGCCTAATCCAGCACCTTAAATAGTACTAAAAAATAAAAACCTCAATTCTATAGAATTGAGGTTTTTATTTTTAAAAGTAGATTACTAATAACCAATTTTAACTCTAACACGTTGTAAAACTTCAGAAGCTACTTTTCGAGCTTTTTCAGCTCCAATAGCCAGTGCTTTATCTACTTCATCAAGATTTTCCATAAAATAGTTATAACGTGCTCTTTCTTCCGAATATTTATCAATTAGTAATTCATAAAAAGCTTGTTTTGCATGTCCATAACCATAATTTCCGCCTTCATAATTTGATCTCATTTCAGCAATTTGTTCAGGTGATGCTAATAATTTATACAAGGAAAATAAATTACACGTATCAGGATTTTTAGGTTCTTCTAACGGAGTAGAATCCGTTTTAATTTTCATAATTTGTTTACGAAGTTGTTTATCTGGTAAAAATAAATTGATAATATTACCGCTAGATTTACTCATTTTTCCACCATCGGTTCCAGGAACCCACATAGTTCCTTCTTGTATTTTTGCTTCGGGAGCTACTAAAGTTTCACCCATTTGATGATTAAATCGGTTCGCTACATCTCTAGACATTTCTAAATGTTGTAACTGATCTTTACCAACCGGAACAATTTGTGCATCGTATAATAAAATGTCTGCAGCCATTAGCATTGGATATGTAAATAAACCCGCATTTACATCTTCTAATCTGTCTGCTTTATCTTTAAAGCTATGCGCTAATGTTAATCGCTGGTAAGGAAAAAAGCAACTCAAATACCAAGAAAGCTCGGTTACTTCAGGAATATCGCTTTGTCTGTAAAATACACTTTTGTTGACATCTAAACCAAAAGCAAGCCATGTTGCAGCTGTGCTGTAGGTGTTTTGGCGTAATTCATCACCATTTTTAATTTGAGTAAGCGAGTGCATATCTGCAATAAACAAAAACGATTCGTTTTTTGGATCGTTTGCCATTTTTATTGCTGGTATTATGGCACCTAATAAGTTTCCTAAGTGTGGTGTTCCAGTACTTTGAACACCTGTTAAAATTCTCGACATTTATTTAAATTTTGAGGCAAAAATACATATTTCAAAAAGAAATTAAGAATAGATTTAAAATTACTATTTTTGGTACTTATGAAAATTTTTAAATACCCTTTTTATATCATTTGGCGTTTTTGGTTTTTATGTTGGGTAATACTTACTATAGTACCAATTTTTCCTGTATTAATTATTGTTACTTCTTCAGAAAAACTATATCCCTATTTTTTTAAAATTGCTCGAGCTTGGGCAAATACCATTTTATTTGTGATGGGTTTTAAAATAGATTTAGTGGAGACTCAAGTTTTAGAAAAAGAGAAAAGTTTTATGTTTTGCCCAAATCATACCTCAATGATTGATATTATGGTAATGCTTTCCGTTACTAAAAATCCATTTGTATTTGTTGGAAAAAAAGAGCTTTCTAAAATACCAATTTTCGGTTTTTTTTATAAGCGTTCATGTATTTTAGTTGATAGAGGAGATGCTAAAAGTAGAAAAGCTGTATTTGATGAAGCAAGAAGGAGATTAAGTAATGGTTTAGATGTTTGTATTTTTCCTGAAGGATTAGTTCCTGAAGATGAAAGTATTATTTTAAGTGAATTTAAAAATGGAGCATTTAGGTTAGCTATTGAGCATCAAATCCCAATTGTACCAATGACTTTTTACGATTGTAAAAAACGATTATCATATACTTTTTTTAGCGGAAGCCCTGGTAAATTACGTGTGAAAATTCATGAATTTATAGAAACAGAAGGACTTGTTTTAAATGATAGTAATTCCCTTAAAAAACAAACATTTGATATAATTTACAATGAACTCAGTACTGATTTAAAAAAGCAAGAGATACACACTTAAATCAACCTTTTATCGTTCTTTAAAAATGGAAGAAAAAAAAGTCACTTATTACGATCCAAAAGAAGAAAAATTCAATGTTGTGTCTCACGCAATTGGACTGGTTTTAAGCATCATTGCTTTGGTATTATTAGTTGTTTATTCTTCTATTTATGGTAGTACTTGGCATATTGTAAGTTTTAGTATTTACGGTGCCAGTTTAATTGTATTATATTCAGCATCAACATTTTATCACTATGTTCAAAATCCAAAACTACGATATCGATTAAATATTTTCGACCACTCTGCCATTTATGTATTAATTGCAGGAACCTATACACCTTTTACCTTGGTGGTTTTAAATGGTTGGGTAGGGTGGACTATTTTTGGAGTTTCTTGGGGTTTAGCATTACTAGGTATTATATTAAAACTTTTTTTTATTGGTAAATACGATAAAATTTCAACGTTTGCCTACGTACTTATGGGTTGGGTTGTGATTTTTGCTATAAAACCATTAATCAATAATTTACCCTTTGAAGGTTTAATGTGGTTATTGGCTGGTGGAATATTTTATACAGTTGGAGCGGTTTTGTATAGTATTAGAGGCTTAAAGTATAACCATGCAATTTTTCATATTTTTGTTTTGTTAGGAAGTTTTGCCCACTTTATTGCGGTTTTCTTTTATGTGTTACCTATTAAAAAGTAGCAATTAAAACACTTCAATTTTTAAACATTGACCTTTATATTTTTAGTAACTTCATACGAAATTTGCTAAACAATATAACTCGCTTAAAATGAAACTTCAACATTTAATTATTACGCTTTTAGTAAGTGTAATTTTCGCTTCGTGTAAAAATGACAATCAGCAATAAACAACAAATAATATTTTTTAGTTTAGAAAGCACATAAATTATACAACTTCTGGCGCTGTTTCAGTAGCAGAACCTATTATAATTGAACTTGTGAATGAAGTTGATACCTGGATTTCTAATGGAATTTATTCTTCCAAAAGAAAATACCACGATTTATTTAACAAAAGGATTCAGTGGAGAAAAAAACAATTTATTTTTGAAAGTAGTTCATTCAAATCGAGATATTAAATTATTCTGGTATGTAGATGAGACATTTATTGGAACAACCCAAAGCATTCGTGATATGGAAATATTAGCCAAAAAAGGGGTGCATTTAATTACTGTAATTGATGAATTTGGAAATGAGATTCGTAGAGAAATAAAAATTAAATAATAACTTTTTTGAACATATATTCAAATGTTGTACCTTGCATTGAAAATTAATGAAAATTAACTTAACATTCATACCTAGATATGTTACAAATTTTACTCGTTGACGATGAAAATGATGCTTTAGAAGCTCTTGAATGGAAATTAAATAATTACATTGATAATGTGCAGGTTACAACTTGTAATTCACCGCTAAAAGCTATTGATATTATTAATAAAAGTAAACCAGATGTGGTATTTTTAGATATACAAATGCCAGAAATGGATGGTTTTACAATGATTGAAAAAGTTAAAAACAGAGATTTTAACTTAATTTTCACAACAGCTCATGATGAATTTGCTTTGAAGGCAATCAAAGTGTCTGCAATAGATTATTTGTTAAAGCCAGTTGATAAAGATGAGTTGTTGGCTTCAATGGAAAAAATAAAAGTTGCTAAAAAGGGTGATTTGTTAGAAGATAAACTTAAGTTATTATTAAACAATTTAAGTGATAATAGTAATGATAAAATCAATATTTCTGCAGATGGTAAAGTGTATTTATTAGACAAAGATGATGTAGTAATGTTAAAATCTGATAAAAGTTATACCACTATCTTCTTAAAAAATGAACAACAAATATTAGTTTCCAAAACCTTAAAAGAGGTTGAGAAAAAATTTCAATTTTCCGAATTTTTTAGGGTTCATAATTCGTACTTGATTAATTTAAATCATATTAAAGAATATTTAAAAGGTTTAGGAGGAGAACTTATTATGACCAATGGTTTAACAGCAAGTATAAGTAGAAATAGAAAAGCTGAACTATTTAAAAAATTATATTTAGACTAAAGAATGCTTTTAGATTTTCATTCTGAAATATATTCATGGATACGTGGTGGACTTTTTGTTTTATTCATTTATCATTTTTTGATTTTTTTTCAGAATAGAAGTAAACTTTATTTGTATTACAGTTTATACCTACTTGCGTTATCAATATATTTACTTCAGCACATCCTTCCGGATAGTGCTTCAGTTTTTTACGATTATTTTAATTTTTCTATACAATTTTTTGCTTATGCGGCTTATGTTGCTTTTGCTAGAGATTTGTTAGATACAAGAGCTCACTTAATAAGATGGGATAAGTATTTTGAAATAGAGGTGAAAATACTATTAATACTAGCGGTTGTTTTTATTTTAATTCAGTTGTTTTTAGGGAGAAGCTTCCAGCTTATGGCATTTACAGTAATTGCTCCACTTTTAACGATCTTCACTTTGGTATCGTATTATGTCATTATTACTAATATTAGGGATAATTCAGCGCGTTATTTTGTTGTTGGATCGTTGGTTTATGTGTTATTAGCAAATGTTAGTTTTTTTGAAATTATATTAGGGTCTGAGATTTTTATAGACAATGGTATACAACCCATGTTTTTTGTTTATTCAGGGGCGATTCTTCAATGTATTATTTTTTCAATAATTCTTGGTTCCATAATTAAAAAAATTCAACAGAAAAGTAAAAATGCCGAACTTAGGCTTGCTGTGAAGTTAAAAGAAATGGAAGAGCTTAAAATGACGACCTTACAAAGTCAAATGAATCCACACTTTTTATTTAACTCCTTAAATTCTATCAATAATTTTGTTTTAAAAAACGAAATTGAAAAAGCGTCAGATTATATTACAAAATTTTCAAAACTCATACGTGTAATTTTAAACAGTTCATCGAGTCCAACATCTAGCCTTTCAGAGGAATTAACCATATTAGCCTTATATGTTAAGTTAGAGCAAATGCGTGTAACAGGAGGCTTTAATTACAAAGTTACAATTGATAAAAATTTAAATTTAGATAGTATTCAAGTTCCACCATTATTTTTGCAACCTTTTATAGAAAATGCAATTTGGCACGGAATTATGAAAAAGGAAGGTGAAAAAATAATTGACTTATCTATTAAGGAAGATAATGGATATGTTTTGTGTGTAGTTTTAGACAATGGAGTTGGAATTAATCAAACAAATAAAATTACTCATCTTTCTCAAAAACGAAAATTTTTTGGAGCAAAAGCTACAGAAAACAGGATTAGAATTTTACATAAGAATGAAGGAGTTGAAATTCAAACTACAGATATTTCAAACGATCAAGCTTCAGGAACAAAAGTTTCAATTAGATTTCCCCTAAATTAGCCAATAATTCTTTTAGTTAATAAATTTTAACAAAGCACATCCTAAAACTTATTAATTCACAAAACAAAATGTTCAGTGTTTATCAAAATATATCAGAAGCATTGTTTGTTAAAATGATAAAATTTAATAATAAAAATAATATTAAAAAAGCTGTGTATTAAAAGAATAGGTTTTATTGTGTTTTTAAGATACTTAATAGTTGTAAATTTTTAATATCCATTACTTTCAAAAGAATAATAAATTACCATTTATAACTAAAAACACACCATTTATATATTTTTTAATGGATTATGTTTATTTAGAACAAAAGTGTCTATTTAAGAATGTATCTTTGTTAAGTATTAATGTCAAGAGGGGTTTTGACATTTTACATTAAAACATTAAATAAGTCTTTGGGGTTGATTTATTTATTCCTTGAACATTGTATATTCGAATTACAATGTTCAAGGTTTTTTTTTGTTGAAAAGTTTCATTCAAATTTTCTCTCTCCATTTTTAATAAATATATTTGAATGAACTTATGAAACAACTTACGCACATATTTATATTCTTATTTTTACATTCTACAATTGCCCAAGTTGATTATTCTTCTAGTTGGGAAGATTTCTATTCTTACAATAATGTGAAAGACTTTACAGTAGCTGAAAATAAAATATATGCTATCGTTGATAATGCTCTATTCAGCTATAATATTATTAATAAAGAGGTTATTAAAATATCATCTATCAATGGTCTTTCAGGAGAAAATACAACGAGTATTTATTATAGTAAATTTTTTCAAAAAGTTATTGTTGGTTATGAAACAGGATTACTTGAAATAATTGACAGTAATAATAGTATTACTATAGCAAAAGACATTGTTAACTTTAATTATTCAGGAAATAAGAACATAAATAATATATCAGAATATAATGGTAAGCTCTATCTTTCAACGTCTTTTGCAATAGTTGTGTACGATTTAGAAAACCTGCAATTTGGTGATACTTATTTTATTGGGAATCAATCTTCTGATCTTTTAATTCATCAAATTAAAATTCATCAAGAAACTATTTATGCAGTTACTGAAAATGGAATTTTTACCGCTTCAACTAAAAACCCAAGTTTAATAGATTTTAATAATTGGACACAACATAATTCAGGTAATTTTTCTGCTATTGAAATTTTCAACAACCAAGTGTTTATTTCCAAAAATCGCACTTTATACACTTTTGAAAACAATGTACTAGTCCCAATAAAAACATATTCTTCAGAAATACGAAGTCTTAAATCATCAGAAGCGTATTTAACAATAAGTACACAAAGAAGTGTATATGTAAATGATTTGAATAATTTGGAAATTTTAAATTATACAACAAGCGCCAATGACTTGTTTTATTATAATTTAAATACAGCTTTTTATATTGAGAGTGACTTATATTTAGGAACTCAAGAATTTGGAATTTTAAGAAGTAATTCTCAAAATATTCCAAATTTTGAAGAAATTCACCCAGATGGTCCAGTTTCAAATTTACCTTTTTCAATAAGTGTTAAAGACAATAACCTATGGGTTGTTTATGGTGGTTACACCTCTTCTTATAGGCCTTTGGGTAGAAGAGCTGGCTTTAGTCATTTTAACGGGGAAAAATGGTTAAATACACCTTATAATGATGTAGGCTTAATAGATTTGGTTCATATTACTTTTGACCCTATTATAGATAATAAAGTATACATTAGTTCTTGGGGAGGAGGAATGTTTATAGTTGAAGATGATATAATTACAACATACTGGAATCATACTAATAGTGGTTTAGAAAATTTATACCCTAATCCAAGTCCTGTTAGCATAAGAATAAATGGAACAGCTTTTGATAATGAAGGAAATTTATGGGTTGCAAATGCTTGGGTAGATAATAGAATAAAAAAATATAATCCAGATGGGTCTTGGTCTAGTTTTGATATGAGCTCTGTAATTACTAACCCCGCTTTTGGTTTAAACGAACTAGTAATTGATAAAACAACCAATATTTGGATTGGATCTCGGAGAAATGGGGTGTTAGTTTTTAATGAGAATGGAAATTATAAAAAATCATTAACTACCGAACTAACAAAAGGTGCGTTGCCGGATTTAAATGCTAGAACCGTTAAAGTAGATAATAACAATAGAATATGGATTGGAACTAAAAAAGGGTTGGTTGTTTATTATAACGCTGCCAATGTATTTAATGAAAACAATATTGATGCAGAACCAATTATAATTTTAGATGATGGTATTCCTAAAAAATTGTTAGGAGAACAGGTTGTAAATTCTATTGCCATAGATGGAGCTGAAAATAAGTGGTTCGCAACTGAATCAGGTGGTGTTCTACAAACAAATTCAGGTGGTTTAAAAACAATAAATACGTTTAATAAAGATAATTCACCTCTACCTTCTAATAATATTTTAAAAATAGACATAGATAAAAATTCAGGAAAAGTATATTTTGCTACAGATAAAGGTATTGTTGCATTCGATAGCAATGTATCATCTTATGGAGATAATTTGCCAGAAGTATATGCATATCCAAACCCTTCAACAAAATCGAATGAATTTATTACTATTGACGGTAGAAATGGAACACATTTACCCAAAGATACCAATGTAAAAATTTTGGATACGGCAGGCAATTTAGTATTTGAAACAAATACGACGGAAGAAAATGAATTATTTGGAGGAAAGGTAGTTTGGAATAAAACTAATTTAGCGGGAAATAAAGTGGCTTCAGGTATTTATATAGTTTTGCTTATTACTGAAGATCATATAGAAACTGCTGTAGCAAAAATTGCCATTATTAATTAAAGATGATTGAATCTACGAAGGCAATTGTTTTGAAAACAATAAAGTATGGTGATACAAGTTTAATAACAACTTGTTATACTCAAAATTTCGGCGTAAAAGCATACATGCTTAAGGGTATTTTAAAAGCTAAGAAAACCAAAATAAAAGCGGCGTACTTTCAACCTTTAATGCAACTTACTTTAGCAGCAAACCATAACAAGAAAGGCAGTTTAAATTCAATTAGAGATTTAGAAGTTTCTAGCTTTTATAATTCAATTTATACAGACATAAAAAAGCAAACCATCGCGCTATTTTTAGCGGAAATAGTTTATAATGCTATACGCGAAGAAGAGCAAAATAGTACGCTTTATGAATATTTAGAGACATCATTTTTATGGTTAGATACACATACTGCTATTTCAAACTTTCATCTATTGTTTTTATTAAACTTAACTAAATTTTTAGGCTTTTATCCAGAGACAAATTTCATGAGTGCATCTTATTTTGATTTATTGGAAGGAACCTTCACAAATAAGGCAACATCTAATTGTGTATCAGGTGATAATTTAGTTCAATTTAAAAAGCTTTTAGGCATAAATTTTGATGTGATACACACTATTGATTTTACAGCCTCAAATAGACAAGAAGTGTTGTCTATACTAATTCAATATTTTGAATTACATTTGGAAGGCTTTAAAAAACCAAAATCGTTAGTTGTATTAAGGTCTATATTTAGTTAATTATGAGATTTTTAAGTGTTATTTTTCTTTTTTTAATCACAATTTCTGTCAAAGCTCAACAAGTTAAAGTTTTAGAGTGGGGAACAAATTTTCCTATTGAAAATGTCACTATTTACAACGACTCAAATGATAAAAGAGTGTACACCAACAAACACGGGATTGCAGATTTATCATCATTCAATGATTCAGATATAATTTCATTTAACCATTTATCTTATATTGAGTATGAAATTTTAAAGAAAGAGTTAGGTATCATTGAATTTATCGTGTATTTAAATAAGTACTCTGAACAGTTAGAAGAAATTGTTTTATCAGCATCAAAGGGAAAAGAAAATAGACGTAGAATAGCAGAGCAAATAAGTATCATTTCAAAAGAAGAAATTAAAAAAATTGCACCACAAACATCAGCAGATTTATTAGCAAATTTACCTGGTGTGAAAGTACAAAAAACGCAATCGGGCGGTGGTAGTCCTGTTTTGAGAGGAATGGAAGCCAATCGTATATTATTAGTGGTTGATGGCGTTAGAATGAATAATGCTATATATAGAACAGGTCATTTACAAAACTCAATTACAGTTTCTCCAAATATTATTGAAAGGACAGAGGTTATTTTTGGACCATCATCTGTAATTTATGGTTCTGACGCTTTAGGAGGTGTAATTCATTATTTCACTAAAACACCAAAAGTTAGTGATATAAAACAAGTTAATGCATCAATTTATTCTCGTTACAGTTCTGTTAATAACGAGTTTACTACTGAAGGGAATATTGAATTTAGAAATAAAAAATGGGCCTCTTATACAAGTATTTCACACAGTGAATTTGGTGATATAAAAATGGGTACAAATAGAACTCACGGTTTTGATGATTGGGGTAGGGTATTTGATTATTCAACAAATAGTAATACGTTTTACAGCCCTACATCCGCAGTGAATCCAAATAGTAGTATTCAAAAAAATACTGCTTATAAACAAACTGATATTTTACAAAAAATAGCCATTCCACTTTCAAATAAGAGTGATATAATTTTCAATTTTCAGTATTCTTCATCATCTAATATTGATAGGTTTGATAATTTAGCAACCTATAGTGGTGATGAACTAAGATTTGCTGAATGGTATTATGGACCTCAAAACAGATTGTTAGTATCGTCACAATTAAAACTTGAACCTAACAAAAAATGGCTTCAAAAGGGAACAATAACAGCTGCATTTCAAAATATTGAAGAATCAAGAGTTGATAGAAGACTGTCAAGTTTAAATCGTTATTACTCTTTTGAAAATTTGAATGTTTTTAGTTTAAATGGCGATTTTTTTGTTCCACTAACCAAAACTAATGATAGAATTCTCTCTTATGGTTTTGAAGTTGCTCATAATGAAGTAGCTTCCAAAGCTTATGGTAAAACTTTAGAGGTGCAAGGAAATTCTATTATAGGCCTAGGAGAAGAATTTGTAGAGCAATCTCGCTATCCTGATGGAGGTAGTACTTACACAAGCGCAGCTTCCTATGTTAATTACAGACAAGACATTAGTAGTAAATCAACGCTTAACACAGGAATTCGTTTTGTAAACACACAGCTAAATGCAACTTGGATAGAAGATACGTTTATAACTTTACCAGATTTTGATATTTCATTAAACAATTCAGCTGTTACTGCAACAATTGGATATGTTTATAAACCAACCTTAGATTGGCAGTTTAACAGTGTAATCTCTTCTGGATTTAGATCCCCTAATATTGATGATATTGGTAAAGTAAGAGAAAAATCGGGCAATGTAACGGTGCCAAATATATATTTAAAGCCAGAATATGCCTATAGTTTTGAAACAGGTCTATTAAAATATTTTAACAATAGAAAATTTAATACTGGTTTAAATTTATATTACACGCTTTTAGACAATTATATTACACGCGATTTCTTTGAAATCAATAACTCTTCAACTATTATTTATAACGGTGAAGAAGGTAATGTAATGGCAAATGTGAATAAAGACAATGCGTACATTGTTGGAAGCACTTTCAGCTTTAGAGGTGATTTAAATTCAAATTGGGGCACTAATGGATCTATAACATATACGAAAGGAAAAGCATACGATACTAATTTACCATTATCCTCAATACCTCCACTATTTGGTGATTTAAATTTAAATTACCGCACAGAGCGCTTGCAAGTTGGTTTAAACTGGAGGTTTAATGCTCAAAAGAAAATTGAAGATTATAATTTAATAGAAGGAATTGATAACGAAGAGCAAACACCTTATAATAGTTTAACAGATACCTATATTGGTACTCCAAGTTGGAATACGTTTAATATTAATTCAAATTATAGGGTTAACAGTAGTGTTACTGCATTCTTAAACATTGATAATATATTGGACATTCACTATAAAGAATTCGCATCTGCAATTAGTGCACCCGGCAGAAATATTTCTGTTTCATTTTTAATAAATATTTAATTTGTTAAAAAAATATATCTCCATTTATTATTAATATCAGTCCATTTATTTTTGATTTAATACCATACATTTAAAATTACTTCATTTAAAATTAGGAGGTTAGTTGTTTTTGTACTACCTTTATATGTCCAAAGCCCCTTGCCTATGCACTGCAAAATATACTAATAAACACTACACAAGAACCGACTCATACTATTTTATGAATTTTAAATTCATAAAAATTATACTATGTTAATTTCATTATTAACTGTATTTATTTAATTTTTAGAAAGCATCACGCCCCATGTTTTGAAAAAAATAGTTACTTTTCTAATATTAGCTGTATTTATTCCGCTACTAACTTTTTCTCAAACAACAATTTGGGAAGAAGATTTTACATATTCTGACGGTACTACTGTTGGGACTTCGAATAGGTGGACTGCAACTGGAACTGCTAATGGATACTTTGAAGTTCGCTCTAATGAATTTAGAGGGAATAATCTTGATGCTGAGCAAATTTTAGAAACAGAATCAATAAATATATCCGGGTATTCAAATGTAAGTCTAAGTGTTGATATTATTGCGGTTGCAGCTGCTTTAGACGCTACAGATTATGTAGAAGTTTATTATATTCTTGATTCGGCCCCAGAAGTTTTATTCACCACGAATGGCTCAGTAACTGGTAACTTTACGGGAGTTGCTTCTGAAACAGGATTAAGTGGTTCATCCATTAAAATTAGAATAAAAGTACTAAATACCCATACAAATGAGACTTGGGGTATTGATGATATTTTAGTAACAGGTATATTATCGAGTCCTGAAATTAATATTTTAGGAAATGGAGTAACAATTACGGATGGAGATTCATCGCCATCATTTACGGATGAAACTGATTTTGGATCTACAAATATTGGCTCAAATTCTGATCATACATTTACAATTCAAAATACAGGAACTGCAATACTTAATTTAACAGGTTCTCCAATAGTTGGTATTAGTGGAGATGTAGCCTTTACAATATTAACACAACCAAGTGCAGCGAGTATAGCTAGCGGAGGTAGTGATTTAACTTTTACAGTTAGGTTTACACCTACATTAACTTCAAATGTAACAGCAACTATATCAATTGCTAGTAATGATCCCGATGAAGATCCATACAGTTTTACAATTCAAGGAATAGGGGTTGCAGCTTTAACAAAAGGGCCAGGAGGGATAACAACAGATTTACAGCTTTGGTTAAAAGCAAATGATGGATTAGGTTATTCAGATGGGCAAAGTGTTTCTTTATGGTCAGATCAGGGAAGAGGTTCAGATGCAACTGTAAATTTAGCCGGACAAGAGCCAACTTATAGAGATCATAAAGATTACAATATAAATTTTAACCCTGTAGTTGATTTTGATAGTAGTATTTTATTAGCACCAAAGGATACTGACTTCTCATTTGATGATTTAAGAGGTGATTTTTTAGTTGGTTCTTCAGGGATGTATACACAAGATTTGTTTGTAGTTGTGTTACCAGATACACCAATTAGTAATGCGGGTTTAAATATGGATTTATTTTGTGGAGATGAAGATATTTTAGCTGATGAAGAAGATGTAACTGGAGTAGGGTTTGGTGAATATTCAGCGAGATTTACTAATGAGTCTTTAAGTTATTGTATTGGTACTAGCGGTGAATATGGAGTTGCTGAGAATGTAATAGGGACAAATAATTATGATAATGTTGGAATTATTAATGCTAGAAATAATGTAGGAAATACCCAGCAAGAACTTTATTACAACTCAAACGATGTTGAAACTATTCAAGCGAACTTATCATATTTTACAAATGTAAGTAACTCACGTTATTGGATAGGTAGAAGTGAAGGTTATGAGGCAGCAACTAATGCAAGAATTGTTGAAATAATAACCTTTTCATCAAGACAAGATGATACAACTGAACGAAATCGAATCGAGAGTTATCTAGCCATAAAATATGGAATTACGTTAGGGGTTAACGGAACAAGTCAAGATTATGTAGATTCTTCGGGAAATGTTATTTGGGATCAATCTGCAAATGCTGGTTATAATTTTGATATTGCTGGTATTGGTAGAGATGATAATTCACAATTAAACCAAAAACAATCAAGTAGTGTAAATAATGCTACTGATGTAACAGGGCCCATTGAAGGTATTTTAACTATTGGTTTAACTGATATTTATACAACAAATAATGAGAACATTGCAACTAACGCAACAAATACCTTCGTAGATAAGGAATTTTTGGTTTGGGGAAATAATGGCGCAAATTTAGACCTTGCAGCTACAACTATAAATGTAGACATGAGTGATGGAATTTCAGGATTATCAACTCCAGTTTCTTTTACAGGAATGCAACGAATTTGGAAAGTTGTAGAAACAGGAGGAGACGTTTCAAAAGTAGAAATTAGTATCCCTAAAAATGCCATTAGAAACATAAGTCCTCCAGGAAGCTATTTAATGTTTATATCTGATACTGATATTTTTGACCCAACAGCAGACTATAGAGTTTTGACAGAAATATCAGGAAATCTATATACAGATTATGATTTTGATGGTACGAAATATATTACGTTTGGATATTCTCCCGAAGTTGTGGTTGAACGTTCAATATATTTCGATGGTGTTGTAGATTATGTAGATATGGACGATGTACTAGATTTAAACCCTTCAGAATTTACAGTCTCTTCTTGGATAAAGAGAGGAGTAGGATCAACAAATACTTCAATACTTTCAAAAAGAGATGCTGCCTATACAGAAGGCTACGATTTTAAAATATCTCCTGCCAATAAAGTTGAAATGTCTTGGGGTAATTTAGGTGCTCAAAAAATTACTTCTAACACTACTATTCCCCAAGATGAATGGCACCATGTTGCCGTAATTTATAGCGGAGGTACTGCAAGTTTATTTATAGATGGGGTATTAGATACTGCGGCATCTTTATCAAATCCAGTATCAACTACCCAAAATTTTCATATTGCCGCAGCCGGTAAAAATACCCCAACAGCATTTTTTGAAGGTAATATTGATGAGGTTAGAATTTGGGATATAGCTTTAACGGTTGATCAGTTACACTATGTAATGAATCAAGAAATTGAAGATAATGGCACTTTTGTAAATGGAAAAGTGATACCAAAAACCATCACTAAAAATGAAGTATCAACTATTCCTTGGACCGATTTAGCAGGATATTATCCAATGTCAGTTTACACATATACAAATACAAATGATGCCTCAGGAAATAATAACCAAGGAGCTTTAAGAAACTTAGATACTGTTGATTGGCAAACAGCTCCGCTTCCATATGTTTCAGATGCTGACGGAGCTTGGGATACTCCAGCAACTTGGTTGAACAACTTAGTACAAGACTTACCTAATAGTACATCTATTATTGATGGAGTTACACCAATAGATTGGAATATTGTGCAAACAGCTCATAATATTTCCTCAGGAGATAAAGATATTACCATTTTAGGATTCATTTCTACGGCTGGAAAACTATCAATGGCTGAACCTTTGGAGGCTCTAGATGAAAATAATAGTGGTCAAAGTTTAACAGTAACACATTATTTCGAATTAGATGGAGCTTTAGATTTGATAGGCGAATCACAATTAATACAAACTGAAGGATCTATCTTAGATATAGATAGTGGTGGTTATATTGAAAAAGACCAGCAAGGAACAGCTAATAGTTTTAATTATAATTATTGGTCGTCTTCTGTTGGTCCTATTAGTGGTAATACTAGTACAAGAGGAATAGGAACGCCAAGTATAAATAGCAATAATTCTGTTTCAGGAATTTTAGAAGATGGAACAAATACATCAACTCCTGTAGCTATTAATTTTCAACCATCATATGCAGCTGCTGATACCGGAGTTACTAGTCCCATTATCATCAGTTCGTATTGGTTGTTTACATATAATGGAACAAATGACGACTATGATTCATGGATTTCCATAGATCAAAATACGAGTTTATTAGCAGGTGAGGGATATACCATGAAAGGTTCTTCTGGTGCTTGTTTATTAGCCACCAATCAAAACTATGTATTTAAAGGAAAACCAAATAATGGAGATATTACATTACCAATTGCATTGGGTAATAACAGATTAATTGGAAATCCGTATCCATCAGCAATTGATGCTGACGAGTTTATTAAAGACAATATTAAAGAAACAATTAATAGTAAAGTTGGTAGGAATACCGCGAATATATTCAATGGAGCGCTATATTTTTGGCATCATTTTGGTCAAGAGAACTCACATAATTTAGCAGAGTATGTAGGTGGTTATGCAACATATACATTAATGGGAGGAACACAAGCTATTTCAAATGATAGTAGAATTAATCACAATATGAGTACCGGTGGAAAAACACCTGAAAGATACATTCCTGTGAGTCAAGGATTTTTTGTAAATGCTTATTTGCCTTCAACCATATCGGGAACCACAACTACTGTTGATGGGGGTAGTATTGTTTTTAAGAATAGTCAACGAATATTTCAAATTGAAGTTCCAAATGCAGGAAATGGATCTGTCTTTTTTAAATCAGCTGCTGCAAAAAGTAAAGATTTAGCTGAGAGCACAATTGATACTAGAGAAAAAATTCGATTGATGTTCGATTCTCCAAATGGATATCATAGACAATTACTAATAGGTGTTGATGAAAACACGACCAATGATTTTAATATTGGATACGATGCTCCAATAGCTGATTTAGGAACCGAAGATATGTTTTGGATCATTGATGAATCTAAATTTGTAATTCAAGGCGTTCCTAACTTCAATAAGAAACAAGAATTTCCAATTGGTTTAAAAACTGAGCAAGAAGGAAAAATTACTATTAGTATTGATTCTTTAGAAAATATTGATGAAACGGATACAGGAATCTATATAAAAGATTACCTAACAGGAGAAACATATAACATTCAAAATCAAATCTTTGAAATTTATTTACCTGCCGGAGAGTATTTAGAGAGGTTTGCTTTAACATTTCAGCCACGAATAAAAACACTAGAAGAGGCAACACTAAAGGACGGAATACTTGTTTATATGAATAATAAATCATCCGAATTATGCGTAAAAAGAATTGTTGATACAGAGATTATTGAAATTACCTTATACAATTATTTAGGCCAAATGGTAGAGAATTGGAATAAACATTTTACCAATAGGGAATTTTCAATTCCAATTCAAAAATCTTCTGGTGTTTATATTGTAAAATTCAAAACCATAAATGGTATTATTTCTAAAAAAATTGTATTGAATTAATACATTA
>NZ_JABDRI010000062.1 GCF_013041805.1 Lutibacter sp. | reverse complement strand
CAAATATCTACTCCTTCAGCAGCTAAAGCAATATCAAAACTATCCGTGGCTGAGCACATCGCAAACATAAAACCACCTCCTATAACAAAATCTCGAATTTTTGTTGCTACTGCTAATTTTTCATTAGAAACTTTTGAAAATCCTAATTTAGTAGCTAATTCTTCTGCATCTTTCTTTTGTTCAATATACCAAGGAGCTGTTCTATATGATCCATAAAACCTTCCAAATTGTCCTGTAAAATCTTCATGATGCAAGTGAAGCCATTCATACAAAAGTAATTTTTCTTCCAATACTTCTTCATCATAAATAACATCAAAAGGGATTTCAGCATAGGTCAAAACCAAAGTAACGGCGTCATCCCAAGGAAGTTTATTTTTTGGAGAATATACTGCTATTTTAGGAGCCTTTTCTAAAAGAACTGCATCCATATTTTGAGAAGGACTACTAATTTTTTCTAATATTTGTGTAGCTTGAGTATCTGAAATTACATGAAATGTTACACCGCGTATTTTGCATTCATTTCGCGTAGCTTCATTATCTTCAAGTAAAAAAGAACCTCCTTCATAATTTAACAACCATTTAGCTGTATTTCCTTGTTTTAACGACCAAAATGTAATTCCATATGCTTTTAAATGGTTGGTTTGGGTTACATCATCCATAGGTATTAAAATAAATGACGCATGAATCATGTTCGTTACAAAAAGAAAACTTACTACTAGTATTTTAATTAAATATTTATTTTGCAATTTTCAATTATTAAAAAGGTAAACCACTATCATCTAAATTATCTTCTAATCCAAAAGCATCTTTTGGGCTTTGCATATTAGATGAAATTGCAGCATTCATTTTAGAATGAAATTCACTACTAAAATCATCATCTAAATTACTAAACTGTGCTAAATGTCCTGTAAATTTCAATTTAATATTTTCTAAACCACCATTTCTGTGCTTTGCTACAATAAATTCAGCTTGACCTTCACAATTCGTTCGTTCCTCATCATCCCATTCTGTAAGTCCATAATATTCAGGCCTATAAATAAATGAAACAATATCCGCATCTTGCTCGATGGCTCCTGATTCACGTAAATCTGACAATAACGGACGCTTATTTCCTCCACGGGTTTCAACAGCACGTGATAACTGAGAAAGTGCAATTACGGGAATTGCTAATTCTTTTGCCAACGCTTTTAAATTTCGAGAAATCATAGAAATTTCTTGCTCCCTGTTCCCTCCGTTCGAAGTTCCAGCAGTCATTAGTTGAAGGTAATCAATTACTATTACCTTAATTCCATGTTGTGAGGCTAATCGACGTGCTTTTGCTCTTAAATCAAAAATGGATAAAGACGGCGTATCATCAATAAAAATTGGAGCATTTGATAAATTTTTAACCTTTACATTTAATTGCTCCCATTCATGTGGTTCTAAATTTCCTTTCCTTAATTTTCCAGATGAAATTCCGGTTTCACTAGAAATCATCCTTGTAATCAACTGAACTGATGACATCTCTAGCGAGAAAATAGCAACAGGTGTATCAAAATCAATAGCCATATTTTTAGCCATTGACATTACAAAAGCAGTTTTACCCATACCTGGCCTAGCTGCTAAAATTACTAAATCAGATGGCTGCCAACCAGAAGTCAATTCATCTAAACGAGTAAAACCAGTGGCAACACCACTCATTCCCTGCTTATTGGAAATCTCTTGAATTTTTTTAATTGCCTGACCTACAAGACCTTCAGCAGTCTCTGATCCTTTTTTAAGGTTTCCTTGAGTAACTTCAAATAATTTTGATTCAGCATCATCTAATAAATCAAACACATCTACCGTTTCGTCATAGGCTTCTTCAATAATTTCAGCAGAAATAGAAATTAATTTACGTTGAATATATTTTTGAAGAATAATACGAGCGTGAAATTCAATATGTGCAGATGAGGCAACTTTTTGAGTTAACCCAATTAAATAAAAATCACCACCAATCGCGTCTAAATTCTCCGTTTTTCGTAACTGATTTGCCACCGTAAGTAAATCGGTAGGTTCTGAATTTTGAAATAACGTAAAAATCGCTGCATAAATTAATTGGTGCTGTTCTTTATAAAAAGCATCTGCATGTAAAATATCAATTACATCATCAACACCCTTTTTGTCAATCATCATAGCACCTAAAACAACCTCTTCTAAATCGACTGCTTGAGGTGGTATTTTACCTTTCTCAAGGTTTATAACGGTACTTTTTTTAAACTTATTTGATTGAATTGGCTGTAAACTTTTCATTCTTTTACTCGTATATTTTTAACTATTTTAAAATTTTAAGAGAAGTAATTATTAACTTTCACTATATTTTTTGATTTAAGCAAATGTAATTTTTAAAACACAGTTTTAACCTAAATTTTAAATTATATTTTTAAACATATTTTGTTGACAAGTAACTATTTTGTTAATAACTATTTAAACGTAGATTGCTGAGTATTTATTTCCTATTTTTGAATTATGAATCGAAAAAAAGTATATAAAATTCTAACTTTAATACTTGTAATGCAATGGGCATTTGTTCAAATTATTGCTCGTTACCCGAAATTTATTGAGACGTATTATGCCAATGGTATATATATCTATATTTCTAATTTCCTTCGAATTATTTTTGGGTGGATTCCATTTTCAATAGGTGATATTTTTTATACCGTTTTAGGGTTAATTATCATAATGGGGATTTATAATGCATTTAAAACGAAACATTTGAATGTTAAAGATACATTTTTTAAAACTGGAGCAATAATTTCAGTCGTGTTTTTCTTATTTCATTTTAATTGGGGATTGAATTATTTTAAACAGCCGTTGTTTGAAAGCTTAAATTTGGAAAAGAGTACCTATACCACAAATGAATTAATTGAGTTTACAAAAAGAGTTATACACAAAACAAATAACACACAATTTTTAATTGCTAAAAATGATACTATAATTGTTGAAAATAATCTTAGTAAAAAACAAATTAAAGAACTTTCAACTGAAGCTTATGATCAATTATCCCTTATATACCCTCAATTTCAATTAAAAAATCAAGCATTAAAGCATTCGCTATTTAGTGTTCCCCTTACTTATATGGGCTTTGCAGGTTATTTAAATCCCATTACAAATGAAGCACAAGTGAATGCTTTAATTCCAAAAAATAATTATCCTGCTACCATTTGCCACGAAATTGCTCACCAAGTAGGTATAGCATCTGAAAGTGAAGCGAATTTTGTTGGGTATTTGGCTTCGATTCATTCAACCGATGACTATTATAATTATTCTGGATATTTATTAGCGCTTCGCTATTGCCTTGCCGAAATTTATAGAGCAAATCCTGAGCAATACGAGTTGCTTTTACCTACAATAAATAAAGGTGTTTTGAAAGATATGCAACAAAGCCAAGATTTTTGGCAATCCTATCAAAATTGGTCAGAAAAATATTTTAAAATATTTTATGATCATTTTTTAAAGGCAAACAAACAAAAAGATGGAATAAAAGGATACAATAAAATGGTGTCACTTCTTATAAATTACTATAAAACTAAATCTTTGTAACAAATTAACCCTTATTTTTGGCACATGAATAAACACATAACGAGCCCACAAAATTCATATATCAAAGAACTTGTTCAGTTAAAGGAAAAATCACGTATTCGAAAAAATTCAAATTCGTTTTTAATTGAAGGATTGCGTGAAATTTCATTGGCAATTAAAGGTGGTTATGCTATTTCAACTATTTTAGTTGATTTTTCAATTTTAAGTGAAATTGACTTTAATACTATTTCTAATAGTATAGGTTCAACTTTTGAAACTATTGAAATTTCTAATGCCGTTTTTTCAAAATTAGCTTTACGAGCATCAACTGAAGGAATTATTGCAGTTGCACAAAGCAAAGATTTATCGTTAAAATCCATACAGTTCTTAACTAAAACGCCTTTAATATTAGTTGCTGAAGCTCCTGAAAAACCAGGCAATATTGGAGCTTTACTAAGAACTGCTGATGCGGCTGGTATTGATGCGGTTTTTATTGCGAATCCAAAAACTGACTTGTACAATCCAAATGTTATTCGGTCAAGTGTCGGTTGTGTTTTTACAACTAAAATTGCCACAGGAACAACAACTGAAATAATTTCTTTTTTAAAAGAAAATGACATAGCTATGTATGGAGCGGCTTTAACGGCATCAATTGAATATCAAACTGTAAATTACATAAAATCTAGCGCCATTATTGTAGGTACTGAAGCAACAGGTTTGTCTGAAGAATGGCTTCAAAATACTTCTCAAAATATTATAATTCCAATGCGTGGTGCGATTGATTCTATGAACGTTTCAGTGAGTGCCGCTATAATAATTTTTGAAGCAATAAGACAACGAAACCCCTAATATTTTTAAACATGAATCCAACAATTTTATTTTACATTTTAATAGGTATTATTACTATTAAATTTATTGCTGATACTTTTATAAATTATCTTAATTCAACCCATTTTGGCGATCCCATTCCAAAAGAACTGGAAGATGTTTATAATAAAGAAGAGTATGAAAAATCTCAAGCTTACAAAAAAGAAAATTATAAATTTTCATTACTCTCGAGTACGTTCTCAATTGTTATAACCATACTATTTTTTCTATTAGATGGTTTTGCTTTTGTTGATTACTTAGCGAGACTATATTCAGAAAACACCATAGTAATTACCTTAATTTTCTTTGGTATTATTCTATTTGCAAGCGATATTTTAACCATACCTTTTTTATACTACAAAACTTTTGTGATAGAAGAAAAATTTGGATTTAATAAGAGTTCAAAAAAAACATTTATAATAGATAAAGTTAAAGGTTGGATTATGATGCTTTTAATAGGTGGGGCAATTTTAGCGCTAATTACCTGGTTTTACCAAATTACAACTTCAAAATTTTGGCTATATACTTGGGCTTTAATTAGCTTTTTCACACTTTTTATGAATCTGTTTTATTCAAAATTAATAGTTCCTATTTTCAATAAGCAACTTCCACTAGAAGATGGAGCATTAAAGGTTGCTATTGAAAAATTCTCAAATAAAATTGGATTTAAATTAAACAATATATTTGTTATAGATGGTTCAAAACGTTCTACAAAAGCGAATGCTTATTTTTCTGGTTTTGGAACACAAAAACGTATTACCCTATATGATACACTTATTAATGATTTAGAGGTTGATGAAATTGTCGCTGTTTTGGCACATGAAGTTGGTCATTATAAAAGAAAACATATTATATATAACTTATTTCTTTCTATTATTTTGACAGGGCTAACCTTGTATATCTTATCCTTATTAATCGGTAATGAAGTTTTATCTCAAGCATTAGGGGTTGAAAGTGCTAATTTTCACATTGGATTGATTGCTTTTAGCATTTTATACTCACCTATTTCAGAGATTACTAGTTTTCTGATGAATAATCTATCTAGAAAATTTGAATATCAAGCCGATAATTATGCCAAAGAAAATTTTAATGCTGAAGCTTTAATTGTATCTTTAAAAAAGCTTTCAAAAAATAGTTTAAGTAATTTAACTCCTCATCCATTATATGTAAAAATTCATTACTCGCACCCAACACTTTTACAACGTATTTTAAACTTAAAAAATTAAACATTTCTATTTGGTAGTAAATTATAAAATACTATTTTTAAACAATGACATATAATCTTAGCATAGAAGAAGAAAACAAGGAAATTGCTAGAAGGTATAAAGATTTACTAAAAGGAGCCTATCAATCCTTTTCAGTTTCTGATAAAAGGGAAATAAGAAAAGCTTTTGATATTGCAGTTGAAGCTCATAAGAATCAACGCCGTAAAACTGGAGAACCTTACATATTTCATCCAATTGCGGTTGCAAAAATTGTTGCATATGAAATTGGTTTAGATACAACTTCTATTGTTGCCGCTTTATTGCATGATGTTGTAGAAGATACAGAATATACTTTAGAAGATATTGAGCGGTTATTTGGCGAAAATGTTGGTAGAATTGTAAATGGATTAACTAAAATTTCTCATTTAAAAAAGGAACAGAATGCATCTGTACAAGCAGAGAATTTTAGAAAAATGCTGCTTACTTTGAATGATGATGTACGAGTAATTTTAATAAAAATTGCAGATAGATTGCATAATATGCAAACTATGGATGCAATGCCACAAGATAAACAAGTAAAAATATCCTCTGAAACTTTGTATATCTATGCTCCATTAGCTCATAGATTAGGCTTATACAATATCAAAAGTGAACTAGAAAATCTTGGACTTAAATATACTGAACCTGAAGTTTATAATGATATCTTAGATAAAATTACACAAAGCACTGAGGAACAAAATATTTATATAGAGTCCTTTTCTGATATCATAAGGGAATCATTAAACGCTCAAGGATTTAAATATACAATAAAAGGGAGAAGAAAATCTATATATTCTATCCGAAAAAAAATGCTTTCACAGGGTGTTACCTATGAAGAAATCTATGACAAATTTGCAATTAGAGTGATTTATAAATCAACTTTAAAAAATGAAAAATTTGATGCTTGGAAGATATATTCTATTGTGACAGATCATTTTATTCCAAATCCAAGTAGGTTGCGTGATTGGATTAGCCAACCCAAGTCAACAGGTTATGAATCATTACATATTACTGTAATGGGCCCTAAAGGTAAATGGGTTGAAGTCCAAATACGTTCTGAAAGAATGAATGAAATAGCTGAAAAAGGATATGCAGCTCATTATAAATATAAAAATAATAATGAACGTGAGAGTGGTCTAGATGATTGGCTAAACAAAATAAAAGATTCCCTTGAAAATCCTGATGGAAACGCTATTGATTTTGTAGAAGACTTTAAACTAAACCTATACGCAAAAGAAATTTTTGTATTTACGCCTGGCGGAGACTTAAAAGCATTACCAAAAAATGCAACTGCTCTTGATTTTGCATTTTCAATTCATACACAAGTAGGTATGAATTGTAGAGGTGCTAAAATTAATGGTAAATTAAAACCTATTAGCCATGAATTGTTTAGTGGAGATCAGGTTGAAATTATAACCTCTTCAAATCAAAAGCCAAATGTAGGCTGGCTTGATTTTGTTGTTACTGCGAGAGCACGAACTCGAATCAAAAATGCGTTAAAAGAAGACCAAAAGAAGATTGCCGAAGAAGGAAAAGAAATATTAGAAAGAAAACTGAGACATTTAAAAATTACACTTTCTGAAAGTGTTGTAAATGAGTTAGTTAATTTCTTCAAACTAAAAACAAGTTTAGATTTATTTTATAGGGTTGGTATTGGCTCTATTGAAAATCCACAGTTGAAAGAATTTATGGCGCAACGCAATAATTCGTTTATGAATTTTTTTAAAAAACGTATTAAGCGCTCACCAAAAAATAATCAATTTACAGACAAAGAAGAAGTTGCAGATAATTTTGATTCATTAGTTTTCGGAAAAGAAGAGGAACGACTCGATTTTAAAATGGCACCTTGTTGTAACCCAATTCCTGGAGATAAAGTTTTTGGATTTGTAACTATTAATGAGGGAATTAAAGTTCATAAAAAAGATTGCCCAAATGCAATAAGCTTACAATCTAATTATGCATATAGAATTATGAGTGCAAAATGGATTGATTCTACCAAACAAGAATTTAAAGCCATTTTAAAAATATATGGAGTAGATCACGTAGGACTTGTTAATCAAATTACTCAAGTAATTTCAAAAAATATGAACGTAAATATTCACGGCATAAATATCTCAGGACATGATGGTATTTTTGATGGCAGTATTACTGTAAGTGTAAAAAATAAATCTCAACTTCAAAAATTAAGTGATAGCATTAAAAAAATTGAAGGAATAGATTCTGTCGAACGAATTTATAAGCATTAATTTTATTCACAATTATAGTTAATAAATACATTTTTGCTTATCAAAAATTATGAAAAATAGGATTAACTTTGTTTACTAATATCAATTGAAATAAAAAATATAGTTTTATGAGTAATGAAAATCAAAAAATTGTAAAAAATGTATTCGTCAAATTTCTTGAAAACAACAATCATAGAAAAACTCCTGAACGATTTGCAATTTTACAAGAGATTTACGATTTAAACGATCACTTTGATATTGAATCACTCTATATACAAATGAAAAATAAAAATTATAGAGTAAGTAGAGCAACGCTTTATAATACAATTGAATTGTTACTTGATTCTGGTTTAGTTAGAAAGCACCAATTTGGTCAAAATCAGGCACATTATGAAAAATGTTATTTCGATAAACAACATGATCATATTATATTAACGGATACGGGTGAAGTTATTGAATTTTGCGATCCAAGAATTCAAATTATTAAAAAAACAATTGAAGATACTTTCAATATAGAAATTAATAATCATTCACTTTACTTTTACGGAACAAAAAAACAAGAAAAAACTAACTTATAATTTAGCAAAATGGCTGTAAACTTATTACTAGGACTACAATGGGGAGATGAAGGAAAAGGGAAAATTGTAGATGTCCTTACCTCTAATTATGATATTATTGCACGTTTTCAAGGTGGACCAAACGCAGGACACACATTAATTTTTGATGGAAGAAAACATGTTTTACACACAATTCCATCTGGTATTTTTCACGAAAAAGCTGTGAATTTAGTGGGTAATGGCGTTGTAATAGATCCGGTTATTTTCAGAAAAGAATTAGATAATCTTGCTCCTTATAATTTAGATTTTAAATCAAAATTATTAATTTCTCGCAAAGCACATTTAATTTTACCAACTCATCGCTTACTTGATGCTGCCAGTGAAACCTCAAAAGGAAAAGCAAAAATTGGTTCTACTTTGAAAGGAATTGGCCCTACATATATGGATAAAACGGGTAGAAACGGAATGCGTGTAGGTGATTTAGAATTAGATAACTGGAAAGAAATTTATCAAAACCTAACCAATAAGCATCTAAAAATGCTTGAATTTTTTGATGTTGAAATCCAATTTGATTTATATGAACTTGAAACTGAATTTTTTAATGCCATAAAAGTTTTAAAAGAATTAACTTTTATAGATAGTGAAGAATATTTAAGCAATGCTATAAAAGCAAAAAAAACAATTTTAGCCGAAGGTGCACAAGGTTCTCTTTTAGATGTTGATTTTGGAACGTATCCATTTGTTACTTCATCTACTACAACGGCTGCTGGTGCTTGCACTGGTTTAGGCGTTGCTCCAAATAAAATTGGTGATGTTTTTGGAATTTTTAAAGCCTATACAACTCGCGTTGGCTCTGGGCCTTTTCCAACCGAATTATTCGATGAAGATGGAAAACAAATGGCTAAAATAGGAAATGAGTTTGGAGCAACAACAGGACGCCCACGTCGCTGTGGTTGGTTAGATTTAGTTGCTTTAAAATATGCTGTAGAAATTAACGGTGTAACACAATTAATGATGATGAAAGGTGATGTACTATCTGGGTTTAAAACTTTAAAAGCGTGCACGTCTTACACCTATAAAGGAAAAGAGATAACGCATTTCCCTTATAATATTGAGGAACATAATGTTACTCCTAACTATACCGAGTTTAAAGGTTGGAAAGAAGACTTAACTTCAATGTCAAGTGCCGAAACACTTCCAAAGGAGTTAAAAGAATACATTAATTTCATAGAAGATTTTGTTGAAGTTCCTGTAAAAATTGTATCTGTAGGACCTGATAGGAAACAAACTATTATGAGATAAACATAAAAAAAGCTTCAACTATTGAAGCTTTTTTTTAGCATAACTTTATAATTATCTACTTTCTTTTTCATTAGTTTTGCATTAAAATAAAATAAACTTGAAAAATATACTTATTATTATTTTTGCCTTTATAAGCATTGTTGGAAATTCTCAAACAAAGAGAATTAAAATTTTACATGCCGACAATACTTTTGTAAAACCAGAATTTCCTGGAGCCACTATTTCACTTGGAAATGTTTTTATTGAACATGAAGGTGCTACACTTCGATGCGACAAAGCCTACATTTATCAAGAGACAAACTTAATGAAAGCTATGGGTAATGTAGTTATAAATCAAGGCGATACCATTTTTCAATACAGCAAATACACAGATTATGATGGTAACAAAAAAATTGCTACGTCTTGGGGAAAAGTACTCTTAAAAGATGAGTTCATGGAGTTGCGAACAGATACACTTAAATTTGACAGAGAAAATCAACAATTATACTATAAAAGCGGAGGAACTATAAAGGATACAACAAATGTACTAACAAGTAAAATTGGAAATTACTACTTACAAAGTAATAAATTTCAAGCATTTACAAATGTTGATGTAGTAAATAAAGATAGTAAACTAGTTTCAAACCACCTTGATTATTATACAGATACTGGCATTGCCAATTTATTTGGACCTTCAACAATAACAAGCGAGGAAAATAAAATTTATACTGAAAAAGGTCATCATAATTCAAAAACAAATATTTCCCATTTTATTAAAAATTCTAAAATATTTTATAGCGATAGAATTATTGAAGGAGATAGTTTATACTACAACAAAAACATAGAATTTGCCTCAGCTACTGGACATATTAAGGTGATTGATACGGTTAACAATTCACTAATTAAAGGTGGTTATGCTGAACTGTTTAAACTAAAAGATTCAATGTTTATAGTTGATAAAGCAGTTGCTATTTCTAAAATGGAACTGGATTCTATTTATATTCACGGAGATACTTTAATGATTACTGGAAAAGTGGAAGAACGCATTGTAAAAGCTTTTAACCGTGTAAAAATTTTCAAATCAGATTTGCAAGGTAAATGTGATTCATTAGTAAGTATAGAAAAAAGCGGTATTACAAAACTATTTGTAGATCCTATTCTATGGGCTGAAGGAAATCAAATTACTGGAGATACTATACACTTAATTTCAAATCAAAAAACACAACAACTAGATTCATTAAAAATCTTGAATAATGGGTTTATGATTAAAAAAGATTCTGCCGGATTTACACAATTAAAAGGTAAATTTATGTATGGTAAGTTTGAAAATAACAAACTCAAATCATTAAATACAATTGGAAACAGTGAATCTATAATTTTTTTAAGAAATGAATTTCAAGAACTTCTAGGTATTGATAAAAAACAATGTAGTAAAAATATATTTATAGGTTTAGAAAATAATGAATTCAGTTTTATTGATTACAATGATATGATTACGGGTAAAACATATCCTCCATCTGAATTTGAGGAATTAAACCCCGAGGAGAAATTGTTTAAAGGTTTTATATGGAGAGAAGAAGAACAACCTCTCACAAAAGAAGATATTTTTAAGAAAGACAACACAAAATCTGAAAACACGGATAAAAAAATAATCCCAAATAAAGAATTAAATGAAGAACTCATTAAAAATTGAAAACAGACTTCTTTAAATATCAAGCACAAACATCCCCTTTCCCGCTAGCATTAGAAATTTCACATGCTTCTGGGAGTTATATATATGATACTAGTGGAAAAAAATACTTAGATTTTATTGCAGGTGTTTCTGCCAATGCACTAGGTCATAACCATCCAAAAATTTCACAAGCAATTAAAAAACAAATAGATAGTTATACGCATGTCATGGTTTATGGAGAATTTATCCAACAACCACAATTGAATTTAGCAAAACTATTGGCCAAACATTTACCATCTCCTTTAGAAACAATTTATCTCACAAATTCAGGAACTGAGGCAACAGAAGGCGCTCTAAAATTAGCCAAACGTTTCACGGGTAGAAGCGAAATTATTGCTGCAAAAAATGCCTATCATGGAAATACCCAAGGTGCTATGAGTGTATGTGGTGCTGAACAACAAAATAGCGCTTATAGACCTTTAATACCTGGTATTAAATTTATAGAATTTAATAACGTTGTCGATTTAAATAAAATTACTACAACTACTGCAGCTGTTATTCTAGAAACCATCCAAGGTGGAGCAGGATTTATTGAGCCTGCAAATGGCTATCTAAAAAAAGTTGAAGAAAAATGCAATGAAGTTGGTGCTTTACTTATTTTAGATGAAATTCAATCTGGTATTGGAAGAACAGGAAAACTATTTGGTTTTGAAAATTATGATGTAATTCCACATATTATAATAGCTGGAAAAGGATTAGGTGGTGGTATGCCAATTGGTGCCTTTATTTCATCACATGAAATTATGGATTGTTTAAAGCAACATCCAAAATTAGGACATATTACTACATTTGGAGGTCATCCAGTAATTGCAGCAGCAGGACTTGCAACTCTTACCGAGCTATTGAACTCATATTTAATTGAGGAAACACTTCAAAAAGAAATACTGATACGAAAACAGTTAATTCACCCGTTAATTAAAGAAATTAGAGGAAAAGGATTAATGCTTGCTGCAATAGTGGAAAGTGAAGAAATAGCTTCAAAAATAATAGTCAAGTGTATTGAGGAAGGATTACTCCTATTTTGGTTATTGTTTGAAGGGAAAGCAATTCGCATTACGCCCCCACTCACAATTAGTGAAGATGAAATTATAGAAGGTTGTGCTATTATGATTCGAATTATGAATGAGATTTAACCTTTTTAATCTCTATCTACAACCTTCCTATTCAATCAACTAAATTTGATTTTTTCATTAGTTAAATTTCTGTTAATTTAGTACCTTGCATTACATAATAGTGTAACAAAAGATATTCTTAAACGTCATTTAGATAGAAACTAACAATATAAAACAATTTATTATGACAACTTTAAACTTAAACCTTCCGCAAGAAAACAAAAAAAGAACAGTTTTTGTAAACTTTGAAAATACAAAAAGATTTCAATGGAGCCATTTTAGAAGATACGGACTCTAATTAAAACAATCAAAAACACTCATTATGAACAATTTTATTTAAACCTTTAGAATTAATAAATTCTAAAGGTTTTATTTTGAACTTAATTCATCTAATAATTTGCGTACCTTATTACTATTCCAATCAGCAGCACCAGTTTTAGATATTAAAATATGTCCATTTTTATCAATTAAATAAGTAGCTGGAATACTATTACTTCTTGTTAAAATTTCAGGTGGTAAGCTCAATGAGTTATAAACTGGTAAATTATATCCCTTTTCTTTAAAAAATGTATTTACAGTATTCCAATCTTCATTGGTAACAAATACAAATTTAATTTTATCTTTATAATCATTGTATAATTCTTGAATCATTGGAAGTTCAGCCCTACAAGGTGGACACCAAGTAGCCCAAAAATTAACAAATACTACCTCGTTTTCAAATTCACTAAAATCTATATTAGGTGAATTTAATCCTTTTAGTTGCCAATTATAACTACTAATTACTTCCGTATCATCTATACTTTTTACTGATGGTGAAAATGCAATTTGTCTCATACCCCATTCTCTAGTCGGTGGATAAAGCATTAAACCCAAAACTAAAATAAATAATATATTTGATAATGATTTTTTAGTGAACAGCTTATTCATGATTTAAATAATTTAATCTTTTAGTCGTATTAACTCATTAGTAACTTCGAAACAAAAATACTAAAAAATGGCCCTAGAATAACAAAAAAGTTAAATTATAATAATAGCAATATAACACTTAAAAAAAAACGAATTTGACACATTTTATATAAGATTTAATGTGTTTTATGTAATAATTGATACCAAGTTAACTTAAATATGTTAAATAATTGTTATAAATTGCCCCAATTAATTAACTTAAATCAAAATACATGAATCAGAAAAGACAATTTATTTTAGCGATTTTCTCGCTATTTACGATGGCAATTTTTGCTCAATCGTATCAAGTTACTGGAACAGTTACCGATTCTGACAACCAACCGTTACCTGGTGTGTCAGTAACAATTGAAGGTACCTCACGAGGTACAACTACAGACTTTGATGGAAAATATGCCGTAATGGTACAATCTATGGAAAATTTAATTTTTTCATATGTTGGTTTCGATGAAAAGAAATTACAAATGGATGGAACAAAAGTTTTTAATGTTGTTCTGTCATCAGGAGTTTCTTTGGATGAAGTGGTGGTTGTTGGATCTAGAAATCCAAACAGAACAGCAGTAGATACTGCCGTGCCTGTAGATATTATTGATG
>NZ_JABDRI010000079.1 GCF_013041805.1 Lutibacter sp. | reverse complement strand
CCTCAAGTTTATCACTAATCGGTTCAGATCAAACAGCAGCAAGCTTAGTTTCACCAACATTATCAGCATCCACATCCTACTATTGGAATGTGGTGGTTAAAGATGGACAAGGAGGACAAACTATTGGGCAAGTTTGGAGTTTTACAACAGATTAAAATAAAGTCAGCTATATTTTAAAAAGAGGCAACATATGTTGCCTCTTTTTTTAGATCATTAATGCACCAGTAATAATAGACAATATACCTACACCTATTCCAAGGGCGTTTGTTCCTTTGGATGAATTTTTCTTTCTTAATTGAACACTTTGTATTTCATCTTTATTAAGAGGTATTTTTACTTTCACTGCACCATTATTTTGGATACCATAATATAATCCGTCGTTTATCTCAAGACTCTCATAAACAAATTCATTTCCATCATTCATTGTAATTTTAACAATCTTATCTTCCTCATTCTTCACTGCTTGTTCAAATGAAACTGGATTATTATAAATTTTACAACTTTGTGAAAGAATCAATAGCAAAAATATACTTAGTACTTTATAAAATATATTTCTTTTAAATATGGTGTTTAATAGCATGGTCTATTTTTTAATTTAACATTGTACAATTTACATATTTTTTTATTGAACCTAATAAACTTGCACATAAATAAATAACAAAATAATTTTCTAGAAAGGTCGATAGCCAAAAAAGTAAATAATAAATAAAAAAACCACCTCATAAAAAGGGTTTGAGGTGGAAAATTGCTATGAAAAAGATGTAGACATTGTCTACATTACAAATATACGATGTTAACCATCAAAGTAATAGTAACCTATATTACAAAGGCAAAAAATGAGGAAGGTTATAAATTCAATAGTTTTAATAATTATAGTTTTTTGTCTGGAAGCTTGAATTTATAAGCTCTAAATCAATATTTAAAAAATTTAGTATCTTTAACTAACAATTTATTTTTTTTAAATAATTGTTTAATATTAACCAACTAAAGTTTTTAATTATGGATTTCAAAAAATCAATTCTAAATCTTCTTGCCTGCCTAGTACTATCACCAATTGTTATTTACATTATTTTAGGAATTGCAAAATTGGCAGGTTCTACTTATGAAATGTCTCATGGTGAAACGTTTATTATTTGGCTTCTAATGGCTATTGTAATCAAATTATCTATGACACAAAAAACTTAATATGCTCATTTTTACAGAATCAGAAATAAACATCTAAAAAATTTAAAGGCTTTCAATAATTTGAAAGCCTTTTGTAATTTATTATTAAACATAAAAAAATCCTACTAGAAATAGTAGGATTTTACTTTGGTGGGCAATGAGGGATTCGAACCCCCGACCCCCTCGGTGTAAACGAGGTGCTCTGAACCAACTGAGCTAATTGCCCTAAGCGGATGCAAATATATAACTACAATTTGTATTAAACAAAGGTTTTCTTCAAAAAAATTATTTATTTTTTTGAAAAAGATTTAACTAAATCTGAATCAATTAAATAGCATTTTAATATATTATTAAATAATTATTAAAGAACTTCAGCAACTACAAAAGTACTACCGCCAATAAAAACAAAATCTTGTTTATCGGCTGTTTGTAAAGCTTCCACATACGCTTCCTTAACAGAAGGGTAAGCTACTCCCTTTAATTCAAATTCAGAACATTTTAATTGCAATTCTATTTCATTTAAACCTCTTGGGATATCTGGTTTGCAAAAATAATATATAGCCTTTTTTGGAAATAAAGGAAGTATTTTATTTAAATCTTTATCATTAACAACTCCTATAACAATATGTAATTGCTCGTAAGTTTCTTTCATCAGTTGGTTAAAAACATATGTTAGCCCTTCTTTGTTGTGACCGGTATCACAAATTACTTTTGGGCTTTTGTTTAATTGTTGCCACCTACCTAAAAGTCCTGTATTTTTTATAACATTCAATAAACCTTTTTTGACACTTTCGTTTGAAATACTGTAATTTTTAGTTTTCAAAACTTCAACTATTTTAAGAACAGTTTTTATATTATTTGATTGATAACTACCTTTTAAATCTGATGCGTAGTTACTTTCAATATCCGATGAAGCCAAAAAAATTGGCGCATTCATTTTAGCTGCTTTATTTTTAAAAACTGGATAAGTTTCTTCTTGAAATTCGCCTACTACAACAGGAATTTCGTTTTTAATAATACCTGCTTTTTCAAAAGCAATTTCAGGTAAAGTTTCACCCAAAAATTGTGTATGATCAAATCCAATATTTGTAATTACTGAAACTTCTGGAGTTATAATATTAGTAGAATCTAATCTTCCTCCTAAACCAACTTCAACAACTACAATATCGACGGTGTGCTTTGCAAAACAATCAAATGCTAAACCTACCGTCATTTCAAAAAAAGACAATTTATGCGTGTCTAAAAACAACTTGTTTGTTGAAATAAAATCAATGACTTCAGTTTTAGAAATTACTTCACCATTTATTCTAATACGTTCTCTAAAATCTTTTAAATGAGGTGATGTGTATAAGCCAACCTTAAAACCTGCTTCTTGCAATATAGAAGCTAGCATATGGCTAGTTGAGCCTTTTCCATTTGTTCCTGCAACATGAATTGATTTAAACTTTGTTTCGGGAAAATTAAGATGTTTTGAAAAAGCTATGCTATTTGTTAAATCTTTTTTGAATGCCGTTTTACCTTGTCTCTGAAACATTGGTAGTTGTGCAAACATCCAATCTAAGGTCTCTTTATAATTCATTAAATTTTATTGTGACAATGAAAATTTATATTTTATAGTTCCTACTTGTTTGGAGGGCGCCTTAGGATCAGCGCTCCATTTCGTTTTTAAAGCAGCCTCTTTAGCTTGAGATAGTAAACATTGGGCTGTATTTGTTGAACCCTTTACTCCAGCAGTCGCTTTTATAACTCTTCCATTAACATCTACTTCAATACTTACAACAACTAATCCCTCTTCATTACAAATATAATTAGGTTTTGGTCTGCTTAATGGTTTTCTATTCCCTAAATTATAATCGCCATTGCCTCCTCCGCCTCCATTGCCATAATATCCACTTGCATTCGGATCTCCATTTATATTCCCTTTATCTCCTGGTTGATTATCATTCCCTTCTCCTCCGGTTGCTGTTCCATCAGAATTACTTACTCCACCTATTAGTGCATCTAATTTTTTTCGTTTTGCCTCTTCTTCAGCCTTTTGCTTTGCTATTGCAGCTTGCTTTTCTTTTTCAATTCTATCTTTCTCTAGTTGCACTTTTCTTACAAGTTCATCCGCTTTCTTTTTAGCATCTTCTTTCTTCTTTATTGCAATTGCTTCCTCATTATTTTGAGTTGCAACTTCTTCAAATGTTTCAGTTTCAGATTCAACCGTTTCAGATTCAACAATTTCTTCAACTTCTTGTTGTTCTTCAATTGATGATTTTTCTTCTATAGCTGATTTTATCGGTTCTGTAGGTTGAACATTTCCCATTCCAACATTTGAGGTCCCAAAATTAACTGCAATCCCATATTCCTCTGGAGGATCTAAATATGTCATTCCAACAAAAAAAATAGCGACTAATAACAAGCTCATAATTAAACTTGTTAATGCTGCTGATTTTCTTTTATATTTTGTGTCTAAAAAACTGAACATATTATTTTGGTCTAACCGCTAATATTACTTTAAATCTATTTCTATTTGCAATATCCATAATTTTGACAGCTTTTTCAATAGGTACACCTTCTTCTGCTCTTAAAACTATAGTTGGACTCTCCTTTTTTGCTAAAACTAGTAACAAATCTTGTTCCAATTTAGACTCAATTACCTTTTTATTATCTATATAAAAATTTAAATTTTTGGTGATACTTACTGAAACTGATTTTCGATTTTCGGTTTTCCCACTCGCTTTTGGTAATAATATATCTAAAGCACTTGTAGTTACCAATGTTGAAGTAATCATAAAAAATATGAGCAATAAAAAAACAATGTCTGTCATTGAAGACATGTTAAAGTTCGGATTAATTTTATTTCTACCTCTAATATCCATATTAAATAGGCTCGTTTAATAAATCTAAAAATTCAACCGATTTTGCCTCCATTTCATACACAACTTTATTTGTTCTTACTACCAAGTGATTATATTGAATATAAGAAATAATACCAACTATAAGCCCAGCCACAGTTGTTGTCATAGCTGTATATAATCCATCAGATAGCATCTTAATATCTATTTGCCCTCCTGCATTCGCTATTTCGTGAATTGCTATAATCATTCCGATTACAGTTCCTAAAAACCCTATCATAGGAGCTGCACCTGCAATTGTTGCCAATATACTTACATTTTTTTCGAGCTTATAAATCTCCAATCTCCCTGCATTTTCAATAGCAGTATTTATATCAGCTAAAGGTTTTCCAATTCTAGAAATGCCTTTTTCAATTAAAAGAGAAGCTGGTGAATTTACTTGAATACATAAAACTTTAGCAGCGTCTAACTTACCATTAGAAACATGGTCTCTTATTTGATTCATAAAATTACGATCTGTCTTGGAAGCTGCTTTAATTGCGAAAAATCGTTCAAAATAGATATACAATGCAACGGCTAATAAAACCACTAACAATGCTATAATAATTTGACCTCCTAAACCACCATCCATTATCAATTTATAAATAGAAAGTGTTTTTTCTTCGGAAAGTACTTCTTCCAAAACTTTTGTTGTTCCTTGTTGCATTAGTAAAAGCATTAATAATTGTTTAATAATTCGTATTTCAACTTAACGAAATTACGGTGTGAAAATTGTTTAATTTTTTAATATAAAAAAACCCGAGAAATTTCTCGGGTTTTTTTATAACTTATTATAGAATAGCTCTCATACCCATAAAGGCAAGCGAGCCTACAATAAAACCTACGGCAGCTAACCAAGCTATTTTTTTGAAGTACCAGAAAAAATCTATTTTTTCCATACCCATTGCTACAACACCAGCTGCTGAACCTATAATTAACATGCTTCCTCCAGTACCTGCTGAAAAAGCAACAAAATGCCATAATTGACTATCAATAGGCTCTTGAAACATTCCCATACTTGCAGCTACTAATGGCACATTATCTACAACTGCTGAACCAACACCTAATAACATTACAACAATATCAGTATTTGGTATAATAGATTTTAATCCTTCAGCACCAATAAATAACATTCCTAAAGATTCTAATGCCGCAACTGCCATTAAAATTCCAAAGAAAAATAAAACACTCGGCATTTCAATTCTCGACAACGATTTATGAACTGGACTATGGAAACCAGGAGAATCATGTGCATCATTATCTACAACACTTGATATACTAAACTCGGATCTACTGTATATTTCAGCAAAAATACCAACCACCGATAAAGATAACATCATACCCACATAAGGTGGTAAATGTGTAATTGTTTTAAAAATAGGAACAAATAAAATAGATCCAAGACCTAAATACAACATAGTAGCTCCGTGCTTATTTTCTGAATTTGTTTCCTCTACAATTACATCCTCAATATTTCCCTTAAATGGTTTCATAAAAGAAGCAATAAATACAGGCACTACCATACATAACAATGAAGGTATTATTAAATATTCTATAAGCTTTACAGTTGTTACTTTTTTACCAATCCAAAGCATTGTAGTAGTTACATCACCTATTGGTGACCAAGCGCCTCCAGCGTTTGCAGCTATAATTATTAAACCTGCAAACCACAACCTTGTATTTTTATCATTTATAATTTTTTGAAGAATCGTAATTAAAACAATAGTAGCTGTTAAATTATCTATTATAGCAGAAAGTATAAAAGCTAAAAAAGCGAAAATCCACAATAGCTTTTTTTTATTTTTTGTTTTTATATAACTTTTAAAAGTTGAAAAACCATCAAAATAATCTATAATTTCAACTATCGTCATTGCACCTAATAAGAAAAATAGAATTTCGGCCGTTTTACCTAAATGATGCAATAATGTCTCTTCTAATAAATGGCGCTTCTCATCTGTAGTAAAACTTGAAAATCCTTCAACTAATTTATGAGCTCCAGAATCAAACCAATTTGGAAAAGCTTCAATTCCAAATGCAATCAAAGCCCACAAAATGGCCATCATTGCTAATGCCGGAATTAACTTGTCTAATTTTAAATTGTGTTCTAAAGCAATAGCTAAATATCCTATTATGAATATTATAATGAGGAGTGTTTCCATGTTTAAAAGTTTAAATTAATTGTTTTAAAGCAATTTCAAAAGCTGTTTTACTTATATTTTGCTTACTATTATTTCTGTTATGTGTACTTATGAGTGCTTTCCTTATTGTATTTGATGTATCATCAAATATTGATACATCTTTCATTGGTAATTTTACTTTAGATTCCATTAAGTATGCGAAAACTCTTGCTATTCCGCAGTTTGAAATAAAATCAGGTAACAAACTTACTTTTTTATCTGTAAATTCCATAATCGGACCGAAGAAAATTTCCTTATCCGCAAAAGGAACGTTCGCTCCAGGAGATATTACCTCTAATCCTACCTCAATCATTCTAGTAATTTGTTCTTTAGTTACTAATCTTGACGCAGCTGCAGGGACAAAGATTTCAGCAGGAACAGACCAAATAGTACTATTCATTTCTTCAAATGAAATTAAATTAGTTGCATTTAATTTATTTCCATCTTTTTGTAAAAATAGGTTAGTCATTTCTTCCATTGTAAAACCTTCTTCATTTATCAAACCTCCAACACTATCAATAATTCCAACAACTTTAGCTCCTAATTGTGTCAAATAATAAGCTGCTGCGGAACCTACATTACCAAATCCTTGAACTATGGCACGTTTCCCTTTTAAATCACCTCCATAAATATCGTAATAATGCTTTACGGCCTCCGCAACACCATAACCAGTTAACATATCAGCAACCGTATATTTTCTATTTAAATCAGGTGAATATTTTTTGTCAACAATTACTTTTACAACTCCAAACCTAAGTTGACCGATTCTATTAATTTTTTCAGATTCAGTTGGTTTAAAATGACCGTTAAAAACACCTTCCTGCGGATGCCAAACACCACAATCTTCTGTCATTGGTATTACATCATTAATCTCATCAACATTTAAATCACCTCCAGTACCGTAATAATGTTTTAACAATGGAGCTACCGCTTTATACCAGCGACTTAAAACACCTTTCTTTCTTGGATCGTTTGGGTCAAAATTAATACCAGATTTTGCACCTCCAATTGCAGGTCCTGAAACTGTAAATTTCACTTCCATAGTTTTAGCTAATGAAAGTACCTCATTCATATCAAGTCCTTTACGCATTCTTGTTCCTCCACCGGCTGCACCCCCTCGTAATGAGTTTATGACGGTCCAACCTTCAGCTTCTGTTTCTTGATCCTGCCAATGAAATATAATTTCAGGCTTTTTATTTTCGTACTTTTTTAATAATTCTTTCATTTTTAATTTTAACTAATAATTTTTGTATATGTAAAGTGCTTACAATAATTAATCTATTCTAAGATTTATCAAGGAAGATCATAATTGAGTCATAGTCTAGTTTTTATTATTAATTTAAAATTTATCAAATATAGCAAAATCTTATTCGGAATAAACAATGATTTGACGCATAATTACACTCATTAAATAGATTTTCTAATTTGCTCTAATATCTAAAAAGTGTTAATGTTTTTCCATTTTTATATTTTACATATTTAACAAAAAAAATCTAAAAAAAGGATTATATTTGGGGAAAATTAATCTTTTATTTAAAACTGTTATTAATTATGGATTTTACTTTAACTGAAGAGCAAATAATGATACGTGATGCTGCTCGTGATTTTGCTCAAAACGAACTATTACCAGGAGTTATTGATCGTGATGAAAAACAACAATTTCCTGCCGAGCAAATAAAAAAGATGGGAGAACTAGGCTTTTTAGGCATGATGGTTGACCCTAATTATGGTGGTAGTGGTTTAGATACTGTTTCGTATGTTCTGGCAATGGAAGAAATTTCAAAAATTGATGCTTCGGCGTCAGTAGTGATGTCTGTAAATAATTCTTTAGTTTGTTGGGGACTTGAAACATTTGGTACTGAAGAACAAAAACAAAAATATTTAATTCCATTAGCAAAAGGAGAAATTATTGGGGCCTTTTGTTTAAGTGAACCAGAAGCAGGTTCAGACGCAACTTCACAGAGAACAACTGCAATTGATAAAGGTGATTATTATGTTTTAAACGGTACCAAAAACTGGATTACAAATGGTAATAGTGCGAGTGTTTATTTGGTTATTGCCCAAACTGATGTTGAAAAGGGTCACCGAGGAATAAATGCTTTTATTGTTGAAAAAGGAATGGATGGTTTTGCAGTTGGAAATAAAGAAAATAAATTAGGTATTCGTGGTTCTGATACGCATTCATTAATGTTTACTGATGTTAAAGTTCCAAAAGAAAATAGAATTGGTGAGGATGGATTTGGATTTACATTTGCTATGAAAACATTGGCAGGTGGTAGAATAGGAATTGCTGCTCAAGCTCTAGGGATTGCTTCTGGCGCTTATGAATTAGCATTACAATACTCTAAAGAACGTAAGGCATTTGGTAAAGAAATAAGTAGACACCAAGCTATTGCTTTTAAATTAGCCGATATGGCAACCCAAATTGAAGCTGCACGTCATTTATGTATCAAAGCTGCTTGGGATAAAGATCAACACACAAATTATGATTTAAGCGGTGCGATGGCAAAATTATATGCTGCTGAAATGGCAATGAAAGTAACCGTTGAAGCTGTTCAAATTCACGGAGGATATGGTTTTGTTAAAGAATATCACGTGGAACGTTTAATGCGTGATGCAAAAATCACACAAATATATGAAGGCACTTCTGAAATTCAACAAATAGTAATCTCAAGAAGTATTTTAAAGGATTAAAGAAAATAAAAGCCGACAATTGTCGGCTTTTATTTTATAATCTTTTTTACATATCTACTCCCTAATAAATCATTTTATTTAACAATGTTAAAGATTCTTTATAGTAATTCACTAAATTCTTAATTTACTATTCTTTAAACTCGATATAAATCCTCTTTCCAATTTTTAATTAAAGCTTTAATTTCTTTTTCTGAAAGTTGATCCTTTTCAGCTTTATCAACTAACGTTGGAAATTCATCATCCGAAGCAAAACGTAGGCCCACAATTTGTCTAGTAGTTATTTTACTGCTTAACATTTTACCCGTCAATACATAATATCTTAACTTTTCCTCAGCCCTAATCGCTCTATCCTGAGCTTTTAATGCAAAAATTCGCAAAAAATAAAACATAAATAATAAAATAAAGGATATTAGTATCAATAAGGAAGCGGAGTATAAATTGTCATTTGATGACTTAAGAAAACCTCTGATTGAACCAATAATAAGTATAACAATTGCTAAAAAGGTAATTACATGATATCCAATCACCCACTTCCCATGATTTTTAAAGTTCTGCTGTTTCATAATTTTGATTTTAATAATTAGTAATTGTAAATATAAACTATTCATTTCAAATCAAAAGTCTAATACTTTCCCAAAATCAAAACCAAAAAAAACCTTCAATAAATAAATATTGAAGGTTTTCAAAAGAAAGGCAGTGACATACTCTCCCACCTAGTGGCAGTACCATCTGCGCTGATAGGCTTAACTTCTCTGTTCGGGATGGGAAGAGGTGAGCCCTATCGCTATAACCACCTTAAGTTGTTTCGGTTACTAACCGTATGAGTTGACATAATGAAAAAATAATATCTATAAGAATCAAAAAAAAGTAAAAAGTCGACATAAAAGCCTATGGGTTATTAGTACTACTTGGCTATGACATTACTGCCTTTACACCTATAGCCTATCAACGTGGTAATCTCCCACGACCCTTTAAAGAAATCTCATCTTGTGGTGGGTTTCGCGCTTATATGCTTTCAGCGCTTATCCCTTCCCGACGTAGCTACCCAGCAGTGCTCCTGGCGGAACAACTGGTACACCAGAGGTCAGTCCAACACGGTCCTCTCGTACTAGTGTCAGATCCACGCAAATTTCTAACGCCCGCTACAGATAGAGACCGAACTGTCTCACGACGTTCTGAACCCAGCTCGCGTGCCACTTTAATGGGCGAACAGCCCAACCCTTGGGACCTTCTCCAGCCCC
>NZ_JABDRI010000045.1 GCF_013041805.1 Lutibacter sp. | reverse complement strand
CTAGTAGATTCAGATAATGAATCACAATTGGTATTTTGGCATAAGTTTACAACCTTTAATTCAGGACTGCCTCACGAGCATGGGAAATCGGGTCAAGATTTAATCAATCATGCAATTGAAGTAACCGGATTAATATTTGGTGGTGCTGCGACGACCAATTTAGATGACTCTGAAGTAGCTATAGCCTATTCATTAAGTGATAAAAATACATGGAAAGGTGAAGTAGTTGGTTTTGAAACAGAATGGGAGCAACCAGGGAACTGGACCGCAGGTCATGTGCCACTTGCATCCGAGGAAGTTTTAATTCCTGGAGGTTTAACCCATTATCCATCACTAACGGCTTCATCGAATGCAGTTGTTGGTACGCTTGAAATTGAGATAGGTGCATCTATTACAGCAAATTCATATATGTTAACAGTAAAAGGATCTGGTGGTGCTTGGAATAATCGTGGAGATTTTATTGCAGGTACGGGGAAAGTTTTGTTTGATCATGGAGTCCCAGCAGAGATTATGACCATAGCAGGTTCTACGGATTTCTATGATATTGAAGTTGGTCCAAACACCACAATGAAACCTGTTCCCGGGAATATATTAAGAATAGAAAACGTAGGTTCTGCTGATATGACTAGTATTGTCGATTTTTCTTCTGTTGATAATACAGTCGAATGGAATGGAGCAGACCAAACCATTGTTAATCCAAATGGAATTGATGGCAACAGTGGTTATTATAGACTTATCCTTAGCGGAAGTGGAACCAAAACAATGCCAACTACAGCCATGAATATTACTGATGAATTGGTTTTGAATGGGCCAATAAGTGCAACTGCTCAATCATCAATATCTATTGGAAATGAACTAGAAATTTTGGGAGGAGCTACATTTGCTACTAGTGCTTTTAATCACTCGGTAGGTGGTCATTTCGATGTAGGAGGTCACTTAAATGAAGGAACATTTATACCCACAGCTGGCTATTCAATAACTCTTAATGGTAGCGAAGTTCAACATATTTATGGTAGTAATGAGATTAATTTTGAAAATTTAATTATTGATAATAGCACGAGTATTGAAGTATTTACAGATATAACACTAAATGGAAATCTTACTCTAACTAATGGAATTTTGGATGTTGGAGCAACCAATTTAACAATAAATGGAGGTCTTATGAAGACATCCGGTTATATTGAAGTAAATTCATCATCTTCTTTAACCTTCGGAGGGACAACAGCTTTAACTTTACCAGCTTCTTTGTTTTTTTCAACTCCATCAGTTAATAATTTAACCGTTAATAGAACAGGTGGTCTTATCTTAAATTCCAATTTAACAGTACATGGTGTTCTTAACCTTGAAAGTGCCAATCCTTTAAGCACCATAGGGGCTCTTGATATGGGAGCCAGTACCCTAAGTATGGATGAAAATGCTACAACAATAGGAATAGGCGATGTAACAGGTATTGTAAAAAGGGAACATACATTTAATGTAAATACAGAATATTCTTTTGGAAGCCAATTTACAACTGTTGATTTTACAGATGGAAATACAGCTCCAACTTGGATTAGTGTTAAAATTTCTATTGGCTCTATCCCAACTTGGACTCCGTGGTCACCATCACCTAATGGAAAGATTAAAAGGCTTTATCAGTTTGCCTGTTCAGATAATTCATCAATTGCACAGACAAATATAAATATGCGATATCTTTTATCTGAATTAGATCTAACCTACAATAATGAGGAAGAACTTATTTTTTGGCATAAATTGAGTACTTATGACAGCGGTACACCGCACGAACACGGGAAATCTAACCAAGACATTACAAACCATATTATGGGGTTGACAGGACTTATTTTTGGAACTTGGGCAACAGATGATTTGGATGATTCTCAAATAGCAATGGCTTATACTTTAACTGCTAAAAACACATGGAAAGGAGAGGTTTTAGGTTACGAAACGGAATGGGAACAACCACAAAACTGGACTGCAGGTTATGTACCATTATCAACTGATGATGTGCTAATACCAGGAGGATTGAGTTATTATCCTTCGCTTACTGCTTCTGCAAATGCAGTAGCACAAAGTATTGAAATAGCAGTAGGAGGTTCTATTTCTGCCAATTCGTATACCATTACTATTTCTGGATCAAGTGGTGCTTGGATTAACCAGGGGACATTTAATGCAGGAACAGGAAAAGTGCTTTTTAATCATGGTGTTCCATCAGAGATTGTTACAATAGCAGGAACAACCAATTTTTATGATATCGAAGTAGCCGAAAATACTACGATGCAACCTACTCCTGGAGCAATTACACGAATCTCAGGAACAGGGACTGCTTATATGACAAGTTTAGTTGACTTTTCAACAGTGAATAATACCGTAGAATGGAATGGAGCCAATCAGACCATCGTTAATCCTACTGGAATTGGAGGGGGAAGTGGCTATTACAATTTAATTATTAGTGGTACCGGAACTAAAACGATGCCTACCACGGCTATGACAATTAACGGTGATTTTAGTACATCAGGAACTGCGAGTATTATGGTTGCTGATTCACTTTATATAAAAGGTAATACAACAATTAGTTTAGGGTCAATTTTCGAAAATGGAAGTGAAACCCATATCCTAGAAGGAAATTTTGAAAATAACGGAACATTTACGGCGGCTTCAAACGGAACAATTATATTTAGTGGAGAGACAGCTCAAACAATTTCAGGGAGTTCAATAACGAACTTTGATAAATTAACTATCAATAATAGTCTTGGAGTCACACAAGAATCTGATATCAACGTAAATAATGTGCTTACATTTAATGATGGAAACTTAAATGTTGGAGCAAATACACTAGGTATTAATGGTACAATTAGTAATCCATCAGGAAATATTGAAGTAAGTAGTTCATCATCATTATCATTTGGAGGAACAACTGGCCTTACTTTAAATGACAACTTGTTTAACGGTAATCCAACAATAAATAATTTAACCATTAATCGTTCAGGTGGTGTTACTCTTGGAAATGAAAGCATCACAATAAACGGAACACTAGCCTTAACTGTCGGAACAATAACAATTGGTGAAAATACTTTAACGCTGGCAGGAGCTTCGCCAACACGCACAAGTGGTACTATTGATGCCAGTAACTCACAGGCTACTTTGGCATTCGAAAACTCAGCTGCAATTACGCTTCCGGCATCTCTTTTTAGTACTGATGTAAATAATTTAACCATTAATGGTTCCGGAGGTATTACGGCAGGAGATGATATTACTATAAATGGTGTTCTTGATTTACAAAGTGCTAATCCATCTGCATCAAAAGGGAGTTTAGATATGAGTAGCTATACGCTGGATATGGAAGAAGATGCAACAACAATTGGACAAGGTGATGTGTCAGGGATTATAAGAAGAACAAGTATTGTACCCAATAAAACATACTCATTTGGACATCAATATTCAACAATTTCTTTTCCGGACGTTGGAACATTACCTACTGAGATTAGTTTAAAGGTGACTTTAGGTAGTGCGCCATCCTGGAGAACTGGTGCCATTGAGCGGGTGTATGATCTTATTCAAACAGGAGGAAGTGGAACACAGGCACTGATAAAAAACCATTATTTGGATTCGGAACTGAATGGTAGAAATGAGAATTCTCTTGGAGAATGGATGTATATTATTCCGTCAACTTTTACTATCGATTATGGAAGATCAGGTAGTAATACCAATGAAAACTGGATTACTATTTCCAATGTAAATATTGGGGTGTTTGCAAGCGTTTTTGGGGTTGTTGAAATTGGTATGGACGAATATGAAAATACAAATCTAACTTGGAATGGTTCTACAAGTACTTCTTGGGTTACGGCATCAAATTGGACACCAATGGGAGCTCCTTCAGATGATACCGTGATAACAATTCCAGCTGGAACACCAAATGACTTATCCATTCCGGAAATAGCTATATGTGGGGAAATGATCATAGAAACAGGAGCCATAGTAAACTCAATAAGTGGTGGGCAATTAACCGTAACAGGTTCTGGCAGTGCTTGGGTAAATAATGGAACATTTAATCCTGATACTGGAACTGTAATTTTCTCTCATGGTGACGAAACTGAAACGGTGACGATTTCTGGAACCACCAATTTTAATAATTTAGCTTTAGCAAACAAAACATACCTACAACCTGATACAAACTGCATCATTGGTATAGCTGGATTAGTCAGTGCTGATAGCCGTTCGGTCTTCGATTTCGATACATATCCAAATACAGTAGTATACAATGGAGAAAAAGAACAAGATATTATCAACCCAGGAGGTGGTCATAATTATTACAATTTATCTCTTAGTGTTGATGGTACAAAAATACTACCTGCAACTGATTTTCAAATAGTAGGGGATTTCAGTTTATCTGGAAATGCAAATACCACGTCATATTACGATTTAACGGTTGGTGCAGATCTTAATTTATCTGAAACTTCGATATTAACAATGGATGCTGTAACATCTCTTACAGTCTCAGGAGCAATTGTGAATACAGCAGGAAGTGAAGGATTTATTTTACAATCTAACATAAATGGTACAGCTTCTTTAATTCATTCTTCAGATAATGTTCCGGCAACCATTGAACGTTATATTTCTGGTGTTGAGGAGGATTGGCATTTTTTATCATCACCAGTATCAAATCAAACGATTATTGGTTCAAATTGGGTTCCTTCAGGTACGTATGGGAATGGAACAGGGTATGATTTATATGTTTGGGATGAGCCAACACCTTGTTGGGTATATCAATTAAATACTACAACCACTCCAAATTGGCCAACGGTGCATCCTTCAACTAGTTTTGTTCCAGGTAGGGGCTATTTATACTCAGTTCAAGATTTGAACCCTACAAATAATTTTGAAGGAAATTTAAATAATGGAACTATTAGTTATCCTTTAACAGCGAATAATTCTGAAGATCTAACATTGACAGGTTTTAACCTTATAGGGAATCCGTATCCTTGTGCAATAGATTGGAAAGCTTCTACTGGTTGGACTCGTTCAAACTTATTGGATTCAGGAGGAGGATATGACATGTGGATATGGAATCCAGCAGCAAATAATTATGGTGTGTTCAATTCAGCTGGTACAGTTGGAACAAATGATGTAACACAATATATTGCTTCAATGCAAGGTTTCTTTGTTCGAGCGGAAAGTAATGCAAATATAGTTATGACAAATGAAATTAGATTGCATACAGGAGCGAGTAATTGGATGAAGTTAAGTAATACTAAGCATTCTGTTAGTAATGTAAAAGTTAAAATTGCTTCAGATTCTGGCTTTGGTTTTGATGAGGTGTTACTTCAATTTGGACATTCAGAAAATATGGCTGGAGCAGCGAAACTATTTAGTACGGCTGATAATGCGCCATCAGTCTATATGCTTAAGGGAAAAGAAGAGTTATCAGTAAAATATGTAACTGATACCATTGATAATCCTTTCGTTCCATTGGTTTTTAAACCTGGTAGTGATGGAGATTATTCGTTAAATATAGATGTAGATGATATTAATTTTGAGTATGTAATTTTAGAAGACAAGAAATCGAAAAAAGTTCATAATTTATTAGAAAACCCTATATATCAATTTAATAGTTCAATAAATGATGATCCAAACCGATTTGTAATTCACTTTACGAATAAAGTAGTTAGTTCGGATGCTAATTTATCAGCACTTGTTTATTATGATGGAAACGATATTATTGTAGATCTTTCAATAGTACCTGAGCAAACGGAAGTTGTTATTTATGATATGCTTGGCCGAAGCGTTATAAATGAAAGCCTACAAGGTGAAACGATACATAGATTATTTATTCATTCAAAAAATCAGATTTATATTGTTTCAGCTAAAAGCGAAAATAAAATTATAAGAAAAAAAGTATTGGTATATTAAATTTATACAATTAATTAAGTATCCATATAGTAAGGTTTAATATTGATGCAAAAGTAACCCACAATAAGTATGGGATTAGTAAGTATGCTGCAACTTTATCTATTTTATAAAATGCTTTTATTGTTAAGAATATGAGTATCCAAAGAAAAATAATTTCTATAAATGCCATTTCTGGACTCATTATTCCAAAGAATAGAATAGACCACAATAGGTTTAATAACAGTTGAAGTCCATACAGCCATAGTGCTTTTTTAACTTGAATTGTTTTTCGCTTTCTCCAAATCATAAAGGCCGCTATTCCCATTAGAGCATAAAGAAGTGTCCAAACGGGGCCAAAAACCCAAGATGGTGGATTCCACACTGGTTTGTTTAATGTTAGATACCAATTATTTACAGAAGACATTGTAAAATAAGCTCCAGCACCTCCAATTATTTGAGGAATTATAATTGAGAGAAGTAAGCTGAATGTATATTTTGGTACTACTTTACCTGTTGTTTTTTTGTAGGTTTGATACTCCACTGAATTTCCCCATTTTTCTTGATGCTTTTGTTCTAATAATGGGATACCGCTAATAAATAAGAGTAGAATAATTATAAATAAAGGGCTAATTAAACCTATAATAGCTTGGTTTTGACTTAACGTATGGAAGGTTGTTATAAAAAGTCCAATCCATACCAATATTTCACCAAGATAATTAGGGTGTCTGCTATATTTCCACAATCCATGTTCAGGCCATTTATTGGCATTGGCTGCTTTTAATTTGAATTGAAATTTTTGATTATCAGCAAAGGCTTCAATAACCAATCCAGCTGCCCATATAAAAATTCCAAAAAATGATATACTAGTAAACGATACATCTTTACTTAACAAGAAAAATGCACTAGGTATACTAATTATAAAAACACTGATTCCTTGTAAAAGCCAAAATCCAAAAAAGCTCCAAAATTTGCTTCTCATTTCATCAAACCTTTTATCTCTGCCCATTTTATGAATTCTATTTAATAGATATCCACCTAATCGTATTGCCCAAATGGCAATCATAGCAAATACTACTAATTTTTCTATATAAAATTCTTCTTTAAAAAGTGCATATGTTGCTATTGCTAAAAAAGTTAAAGAATAGGATATATCAGTTAATTTATCTGTTTTATACAAATAGGCAGGTATAAACATCAATAAATTAAAACCAATTGAAAAAAGAGCTAGAATAAGAATTTCTTGTAATACCATTTTATTAAATGTTAGCTATTAAAAAGTGAAAAACCGATGAATAAAACTTATTCACCGGTTTAAAATTAACTAATTAAACTTAAAATCCATTAATATTCAATTTGGAATATTAATTAGAAGGTAAAAGAACTTTGTTAATTACGTGAATAACGCCATTTGTAGCGTTTGTATTTGTTCCAACAATTGTTGAATTGTCATTGATAGTTAAAGTTCCTAGGTCAACTTTAAGGTTTGCACCATTTGCAGTTGGTAATTCGTTATTGCTATCTAAAGCTCCTGCTAAATCAACATCATATGCTCGTGCTGGTACTACGTGATAAGTTAATACTGCGATTAAAGTTTCTAATGGAATGTCTCCAAGTCCGTTCCAATCAGCATTGCTATCTAATAATGCTTGAAAAGCTGCATTTGTTGGAGCAAATACTGTAAAAGGACCGTCACTACTTAAAACTGTTAATAAATTTTGTGCTGGTGTTCCTTCATTTGCTGTACGTTGTAACGCTGCAACTAATGATGTAAATTCTCCTGATGAAGTTAACCCAACTGCTGTATCTACTAAATTTCCTGTTGGAGGTAATAATACTGAGTTGATAACGTGAACAACTCCAGTTCCTGATTCGATATCTGTAGCTATAATTTCAGTATTACCATTTATAAAGTTTCCTGAACCTGTTAATGAAAAGAAAATATTATTTCCGTTTACTGTTGGCGCTTGTGCTGGAATTCCAGAAGCAAAAACTTTAGCACCAACAACGTGATATGTTAACACAGGTGCAAGCGTCGCTGCATCTAAGTCCATTGGGTTAATTCCAGAGGCTACAAAAGCATCATTCGTAGGAGCAAAGATTGTTAGATTAGGTGTATTTAATAGCGTTGATACTAAATCTGCTTTTACAACTGCCTCTACTAATGTTGAAAAATTCTCGTTAAAATAAGCTGGCTCTAAAACTGAATTTACGAAAGGAGCAATTGTTGGCGGTACCAATACTTGATCAATCGTATGTACAATTCCATTTGTAGCAACTACATCGAATGGATTTATAACATTTACTCCATTCACTTGAATTCCGTTTGTTGTAGAAAGCGTAAGATCTTCACCTGATAAAGCAGGTACTTCACCATCGCTTACCATTGAAGATGCTACATCACCACTTATAACGTGGTACGTTAAAATACTTTGTAATACAGAAACAGGTACATCATCTATACTTGTTTGTCCAATTGCTGCCAATAAATTGTCAAAAGCCTCATCTGTAGGAGCGAAGACAGTAAAAGGTCCAGTTCCTTGTAAGGCATCTACTAGTTCTGCTCTCGTTAGAGCGGCTGCCAAACTATTGAATCCATTTGCTACTGCAATTTCAACAATATTTTGCGTTGGTGTCATTACTACAACATCGTTATCGTCGTCGTTGCAGCTTTCTAAAGTAAATGCGGTTAAAGTCGCAATTGCTAAAAATGTAAAAAATTTTTTCATGATTTTGTCTAGTTTATAGTTATTAATACTAGACAAAGATATAAATGTTTTTTAATTGTCTAACATGTTAATAAAAAATTTAGACAAATTTTAACATTTAATTGAATTTCTCTATATTTTACGTATATTTGTCGAGTAAAATTTAATAATTTTTTAGACATGGAAACCTATTCAACCTCACAAATAGAAGTCTTAACTGGTATAAGCGCACATAAATTAAGGATATGGGAGCGTAGATATACTTTCTTAAAACCTATGCGTACAGAAACGAATATTCGTTATTATACTCCTGATCAATTAACCAAATTATTAAATGTTAGCATTTTAACAAGAAATGGTTATCGAATTTCGAAAATTGATAAAATGCAGGATAATGAAATTAATGAGAATGTTATTGATATTCTTATTAATGGAACCTCTGAATTTCAAGATGAGATTAATGCTCTTATACTCCATATGATGGATTATAATGAAAAAGAGTTTAATAATATTTTTCAAAGATCGATTTTACGAAGAGGGTTCTTATCCACTATAATGGATATCATTTACCCGTTTTTAAATCAAATTGGCATTTTATGGGGTACAAATAAAATTATTATATCCCAAGAGCACTTTATGTCGAATTTAATTCGTCAAAAAATTATTACCGCGATTGATATGTTGCCAATGCCGTTAGATAATGCACCTTCTATAGCTTTATTTTTATTAGATAATGAAGATCATGAGATAGGGCTGTTGTTAACTTATTTTATTGCGAAAAATTTGGGATGGAAAGTTTATTATTTTGGTCAAAGAGTGCCTTCTGATAATATTCAAAGTATGGCTGAAAAAGTTCAACCAGACGCCATGGTAACATTAATAATAAATCCTAGGAGTAAATCTGAAATTTCTCAAATTGAACAAGTCTTTTCAACAATATCTCATATTCCATTATTGGTATCTGGAGGCGTATTTTCTAAAAATATATTTGAAGATTGTTCTCAATGTGTTTATATTGATGGGCCTCAGGATTTAATAAAATTTTTAAAGTCGAAACCCATAAAGTAGTAATTATATGAATATCATTAATTACATCCAAACTCACATATGGCTTTTACTTTTTTTAATCTGGGGATTTCCATTATCATATTATAGAAGTAAATTCAGAAAGCTTGTTTATGATACTACAGATTGGAAAATAAATATTAAACCTATTTTTAAAAAGGAAATAAAAATTTTATTGGGTGTTTCAAAAGGAGTATCTGATGTGATCAGAAAATACAGAAATTTTTATAGGGTATACCTTATTATATATATACTACTTTTTATAATTTATAAAATTACTTCGTAAGTGCTGGTATTTCTTAGTGAATAGAACTAATAATGACTTTTCAGAATACGCTACTAAAACAATTGATTTTCTGTGTATTAACCTTTTTTAAAATTTATATATAGCCTTAGTAATAAGAACTATTGTGTTAAATTTATCACAAAACAATCTTTTTGTCTAGTATTTTAGTAATACTTGTTAGACAAAATAGTATCTTTGCTGTATAATTATTTAATAATAACTTAAAACAAATATTATGATTACTAGAAAAAATTTAAAAGCAACTTTAATTGCTCTAACATTATTTATTACATTTAGCGGAGTAGCGCAAGATAAAAACATTGTTGAAACTGCTGTTGCAACAGATGATTTTTCAACCTTAGTTGCTGCGGTTACTGCTGCAGATTTAGTTGATGTTTTGTCTTCAGAAGGTCCATTTACTGTATTTGCTCCAACAAATGCAGCATTTAACAAGTTACCTGAAGGAACATTAGAATCATTATTGAAGCCAGAAAGTAAAAAAACACTTCAAACAATTTTAACATATCACGTTGTGGCTGGGAATGTAAAGGCAGCAGATTTAATTGGTCTTATCAAGAAAAACAACGGAAAAGCAATGGTAAAAACTGTAAGCGGTAATATGTTAACTGCACAGTTAAAGGATGGTGCTGCATACTTAGTTGATGAAGCCGGAAACTGGTCTAAAATTACTGCAACTGATGTGAACACATCAAATGGTGTAATACACATTATAGACACTGTTGTATTACCAAAAATGTAATATTACTCATTTTGAAAGTCTTAATTTGAATGAATGTTTAAAAATACCTTTTGATAATTCAAAAGGTATTTTTTTAAGTAATATGTTGCCTAACATCTAGGAATATTATTACTAATTTTGAAATAAGATTTTTTTATCAAATGATTAAAATTGTTAATGGTCTTACGAAGCCTTAACAAATTGTTTTACACTAAAACTTTACAAATGAAAAAACTAGTATATTATTTCTTATTCTTTAGTATTATAGCCCATTCTCAAGAAATTAAACGCGAAAATATTAATGCAAAAATTATTGTTGAAGGTAGTAATATGGACGGTATAACTATTTATAACTCTTCCACAAAAGTTGGGGTAATAACTAATAATAAAGGTGAGTTTACTATTGCAGTAGCTCCGGAGGACCTTTTAGAAGTTAGAGCCTTAGGTTATCAACAATTTGATTTTGTTGTTAATGATGCGATTTTAGAATCAAGAAATATGAATATTATTTTAATAGAAGAAATTAATAAATTAGATGAAGTTGTAATTACAAATAAAAGGCTTACTGGTAACATTAGAACAGATATTAAAAATATAACAACATTTAGTCCAAAACAAGATGCTATGTATTTTGGAATAAAAAATAGAAACTCCCTTGACCTTAATGATGCTAATATTGATCCAAATAAAAGAATTGGCTTAGAGTCACAACCTAAAAGAATGATAAATGGCTTAAATATTGTAAATGTTGTGGATCAGTTATTACTCCCATTATTCAGATTTGAAGTGAAGGATAAAAAAGCTGCAGGTATTCCTGAAGTTCCTGTAGAATCAATTAAGTATTATCTTGCTTCTAATTTTTTAATTGACAATTTTAACATTCCTGAGCACCGTGTGGAAGAATTTATTAGATATGTTGAGGATGATGTTTTTGATGTTGATTTGTTAAACTATGGTCACGAATTAGAGCTTCTTGAGCTGCTTAATAAAAAAAGCAAAATGTTTTTAGTAACTAGTAGTGCTATGGATTAATAAACCGTAGTTCTAAATATTAACTTATTTTAAAAACTGCTATATTAATTTGTAGCGGTTTTTTTCTGCGCTATATGATATCTTTTAAAAACAAAAAATCCGTAACTTATTGATTTACAACGTTGTTACGGAAATTTTTTGTGGTACCTCCAGGAATCGAACCAGGGACACAAGGATTTTCAGTCCTTTGCTCTACCAACTGAGCTAAGGTACCATTGCCTTAGCGGATGCAAATATAAATGTATTTTTTAGACTTAACAAAACTATTTTTAAAAAATGTATCGTATTTTTGAGCTATATTATAAATATATATGAACTTAATAATAGATGTTGGAAATACAAGAACCAAACTTGCAGTTTTTAAAGAAAGTAAATTAATTCATAATGAAAGTATTAGCAAAGAAAATTTTTTAAAAGATACTTTTGAGCTTATAAAAAAATTCAATTGTAAACACGCAATAATTTCATCGGTTGGATTTTTAAAAAAGTCTCAATTAACAAAATTAGGATCAAAAATTAACTTAATTGAATTAAATTCGAATACTAATGTTCCTTTTCAGAATAAGTATTCAACTCCAACGACATTAGGTGTAGATAGAATTGCATTAGTGGCTAATGCAGCTTTAAAGTTTCCGAATAAAAACGTTCTTGTTATAGATGCTGGAACTTGCATAACATATGATTGGATTGATAGTAATGGAAATTATTTTGGTGGAGCCATTTCACCTGGAGTTCAAATGCGTTACAAATCTATGCATCAGTTTACAAGTAGTTTGCCACAATTAGAGCCAAAATATATTGATACGTTTACAGGAGATTCTACGGAAAATGCAATCCATATAGGTGTAGTTTATGGTGTTATAAGTGAAATTGATAGTTTTATAAATCTACATAAAGAAAAAAATGATGAATTAACAGTAGTTTTAACAGGTGGAGATACGAATTTCTTGGCAAATAAATTAAAAAATACCATATTTGCCAATCCGTTTTTTTTAATGGAAGGCTTAAACACAATTTTGATATATAATTTAAAATAAATGATAAAAAAAATAATAGTAGTGATTCTAACACTATTTGTATCTACCACAATTTTTGCTCAAACGAACAATACGTCAGCGTATTCTTTTTTTGGTATTGGAGACAAGAACAACATAAATACTGTTGAGCAATTAAGTATGGGAGGAATTGGAGTAGCATTGAATGATGTTTATCATTTAAATTTAACAAATCCAGCATCGGTAGCTTCATTATCATTTACCACATACACATTGGCAATTGAAAATAGAAATATAAGTGCAAAAGACAATTCGGATCAGCAAAGTGCTGCTGCTACATATCTGTCTTACCTGGCTTTTGGAGTTCCAATTGGTGAAAATGGAGGTTTAACCTTTGGTTTATTACCAAATTCTTCAGTTGGGTATTCTTTGGTTTCAAATGTTTTAAACTCTGATAGTGAAATAATAGATGCAACTTTATATGCTGGAGAAGGAGGAACCAATAGAGTTTTTATGAACTTTGGTTACAAACTGTTTAAAGGAGTTAGTGTAGGTTTGCAGGGAAATTATATTTTTGGTAAAATTGAAAACAGTATTATCAATCAAACAGGAGATGCTTCATTAGCAACAAAATATGAAACAATTTCAAATGTTAAAGGATTTTCTTTAAATTTAGGATTTCAATACGAAACAAAAATAAATAGTAAATTAGATTTAAATTTAGGAGCGACTTTTGATTTGGATAATACTATTGAAACTAATGGTAATGAGTATTTGTATTCAGTAGCATTAAGTTCTTTTGAATCACCAAGAGATACTATTTTAAATACCAATAGTGTTGGAGAATTAAAATCTCCCCTAAAAACAACTTTAGGAGCTGGGATTGGCGAAAAGAATAAATGGTTTGCTGCTGTAGATTATAGTTTTCAAAATGCGTTAGAATTGGAAGGTAGTGTATTTAATAGCTATTCTAAAATAAGTTATGATAAGTATAGTAAAATAGCAGTTGGAGGTTTTTACACTCCAAAATATAATTCTATTTCAAGTTATTGGGATAGAGTGACATATAGAGCTGGTTTTAAGTTTGAGAAAACAGGTTTATTGATAGATGGGGTAGGAAATGGTACAGATTTTACCGCCGTTGATGATTTTGGCATATCTTTTGGAGTAGGTTTACCATTGAGTCAGCAATTATCAAATTTGAATCTTGGATTTGAGTTAGGTAAAAGAGGTAAAACTAATAATAACTTGGTTCAAGAGAACTATTTTAATTTTAGATTAAGTTTTTCATTAAACGATAGATGGTTCAAAAAATTAGAAATATTTTAAATTTAAAAAGGATACGACGATGAGAAAAGCAAAACAAATTTTAGCTTTATTATTTTTAATAATTTCAGCGCCAGCAGTTTTTTCACAAGCTGATGCAGACTGTAATATTAAATATAATCTGTTTAAAGGAGATTATCAAGCAAAAAAATACGATGCAGCCTATGAAAATTGGATGTGGTGTATGGATAATTGCCCAACCCTTTCAGTAAACATATATAAATATGGAATTAAAATTGCTGAATATAAATTAGAAAATGCGTCGGCAGCAGAAAAAGCTGCAGCAGCAGATTTAGTGATGAGAGTTTATAACCAAAGGTTAGAACATTTCCCAAAAGACTTTGCTGATATATATGATAAAATTGCATCATTTAAAGCTGAACAGGGAGCTTCTGAAGAAGAAGTGTATGGTTGGTTAGAAAAGGCTTTTAAAGAGGATGCGACAGATATGTCTGCTAAAAATATCTACAAATATTTTGACATCATCTTAAACAAAAATAAAGATACAAATCCTCAAATAGTTTTTGATACGTATGATGAGGTAGGGGAAGGCGTTGAAGTGAAGCGTGAAGCATATTCTAAAAAAATTGAAGCAATTAATGCAAAAGATTCACTAAAATTAAGTTCTAGGGATAAGAAAAACAGAAGAATATATCAACAAATATTGACAAATTTATCAATTGTTGAAAGTGGTTTAGATTCAAAAATATCTGCAATATCTACTTGTGAGAATTTAATTCCTTTAAATAAAAAGTATTTTGAAGAAAAGAAAACCGATAAAGAATGGTTAAGAAGAGCCGTATCTAGAATGTTTAATAAGGAATGTACAGATGATCCATTTTATGATACTTTAGTAGAGGCTTATGTGAAAGCTGATCCATCTCCGCAAGCATCCGTATTTTATGCTGGTATTTTAATGAAAAATGGAGAAACTAATAAGGCAATGGATTATTTTAAGCAAGCCGTTGATCAAGAAACCGATACTTATAAGAAAGCCGGGTACTTATTAAAGGTAGCTCAAATTTTGAGTAAAAAAGGAAGAAAAAGTGAAGCAAGAACTTATGCTTACAGAGCTATATCTAATGCCCCAACAATGGGTAAAGCCTATTTGGTGATTGCTGGTATGTATGCATCAAGTGCAAATTCATGTGGTACAGATGTAGTTTCTAAAAGAATGGTATATGTGGCTGCTTTAAATAAAGCAATCAAAGCAAAATCTGTAGATCCAAGTATAAGTAGTTTAGCAAACAGATATATTAAGTCGTATACGAATAATTTACCATCTAAAAAAGATTTATTTGTTGCAGGTATTGCTGCAGGGTCAACTCATAAAATTGGTTGTTGGATTCAAGAAACTGTTAGAGTTCGCTCAAATGACTAGATTTAAACATTATAATTGATATATTTGTTCAATGACAAAATCAGTTGTGAATACTATACAGAGCATTGCTATCATAATTACGGTAGCAATGTTTTTTTCATGTACAAATGATGCAAAAGAAGTACGCGATTTTTTAGCAGATAAAAATTTACCAATTGGGGAGGCTTATTCTATTGATCATAAACACACAGATTCTGGACTGGTTAATGTAAAAATGAAGGCTCCAGTTATGTTAGATTTTGGAAACAGAACAATTCATCCTTATTCTGAGTTTCCTGAAGGAATTAAAATAACTTCAATTGATAAAAACGGAGATTCAATTACAATTGAAGGTGATTATGCAAAAAGTTATACTAAAACTGAAATTTCTGAGATAAAAAATAATGTTGTCATTCGAAATTATGCAGAAAATTACAAGTTGGAAACTCAACAAATCTTTTGGGATCAGAAATCACATTATTATTTTACAGAAGAAAAATTTACTTTTTATAAGTTAACAGATACAATTAAAGGAGTTGGTTTTGAAGCTTCAGAAGATTTAAAAAATTGGTGGGTTAAGAATCAAAGTGGAGTTATTAATATTAAAGAATAAGTAATGAATAAAATTTGGAAAATATTTGAGTATGGTTATTTAATTATAGCAATTGTATTTATTATTGAAACGGTCATACATTTTAGTGAAGGTGATAATAAGGCCTATTTATTTTTAGGGTTTTCAATACTTGCTGTTTTTATGTATTTTTTCAGAAAACGTTATAGAAAACGCTTTGAAAATAGAAATTCCTAATTAATGGAAATTCAAATTGCTGTTATATTAATTTCTTTACTACTATCGGCGTTTTTTTCAGGAATGGAAATAGCATTTGTTTCTGCCAATAAATTTCAAGTAGAACTAGAGAAAAAAAAAGAGGGTTTTATACCAAAAATATTAGGTAAAATAACTAAAAAACCTTCAAAATTTATTACCACTATGCTAGTTGGTAATAATATAGCATTGGTAATTTATAGTTTTTTCATGGGAGAACTAATAGTGCAGCTTTTGCCAATTACAGCGCTAAATGAATTCTCAATTTTACTTATTCAAACTATTATTTCTACACTAATAATATTAATTACAGCAGAATTTTTACCAAAAGCGATTTTTAGAAGTTATGCAAACGAGACTCTTTGGTATTTATCTCCATTCGCCTATTTTTTTTATGTTATATTTTATTTTATTTCAAGTTTTATTACCTCAATCTCTGATTTCTTTTTAAAAGTATTTTTTAATTCTTCCAAAACTATATTGCAAACCGAGTTTAGTAAAGAAGAATTAGGTAATTATATTACAAAACAGCTAGAAAACGCTAAAGATAGCGAAGAGGTTGATTCTGAAATTCAAATTTTTCAAAACGCACTTGAGTTTGACAATGTTAAAGCGAGAGAAATTATGATTCCTCGTACTGAAATTGTTGCAGTTGATATTCATGAAAAAATTAAAAATTTACGCGAATTATTTATACAAACAGGATATTCTAAAATATTAGTATATCGAAATTCTTTAGATGATGTTTTAGGTTATGTACACGCATTTGAGTTATTTAAAAACCCAAAAACCATACATTCAATGCTGTTGCCTGTAGAGTTTGTCCCGGAAAGTATGATGATAAACAATGTTTTAAATGTTTTAATTAAAAAAAAGAAAAGTATTTCAGTTGTTTTAGATGAATTTGGGGGTACATCAGGTATTATAACTGTTGAAGATATTGTTGAAGAATTGTTTGGAGAAATTATTGATGAACATGACACTTTAGAATTATTAGAAAATAAAATTAATGATAGGGAATTTAAGTTTTCAGCTCGTTTGGAAGTAGATTTCTTAAATGAAACATATAATTTAGGACTTCAAGAAAATGAAGCCTATGAAACGTTAGGAGGTTTTATTGTATACCATAATGAAGATATTCCAAAGCAAGATGAAATTATTGAAATTAGCAATATTCAATTTAAAATGTTGACAGTAGATTCCTCAAAAATTAAAGAGGTGTATGTTAAAATTTTAGATAAATTAGAATAATACTCCTCTTATTATAAAATAACACTATTTTCCGATTTAATTATAACTAATTCACTTTCATAATTAAATACTAAATTGTATTTTCGCACACTGTAATAAAAGAAAACTAAAATGGCAATATTATCAAAAATTAGAGATCGTTCAATGTTCCTAATCCTAATAGTAGGTTTAGCGCTTTTCGCATTTGTTCTTGATCCAAGTTCAATTCAACAATTTTTCAGCTCAGATAAGGTAAACGCTGTAGGCCAAATTAATGGTGATGATGTAGATAGAGATGAGTTTGCTCAGCAAGTAGAAGCATACAGATCTCAAAGTAATGGTAGAGCTACTCAAATGCAGGCTGTAAACGCTGTTTGGAATAGTATTTTAGGTGAAAAAGTGTACCAATATCAATTAGAAAAAGCTGGTATTGTAGTGGGTGAAAAGGATATTTGGGAAGCAATGATTGCTTTACCAGAAATTCAAAATTCTCCACTATTCAAAAATGAAATAAATCTTTTTGATGAGGAAAAGCTAAAAGAATATATTGCGAATATGAAGGATGAGGCTGATGCAGGAAATACGCAGGCTTGGATGAACTGGTTAGCTACTGAGAAAAGTATAAAACAAAACTTAGAGCGTCAAGCTTATTCTTCTTTAGTAACGGTTGGATTAGGAGCTTCTTTAGCAGAAGGAAAAAGAGATTATCTTTTTGACAATACAAAAATGGATGCAAAATTTGTTTATGTTCCTTATACAACTATTCCTGATAGTATCAGTTTAGTTTCAAAAGATGAAATTCAAGCATATTTAAAAGAAAATTCGAAACGATTTAAACCAGAGGCATCTCGATCATTAAAATTTGTGAAATTTGATATTGTTCCTTCAGAAAATGATGATGCTGAAATTAAAAAATTAGTTCAAGGTTTTATTAATGATAGAGAAGAATATAGTAATGCTGCTAAAAATACAGTTAGCATTGCAGGATTGAAAAATGCAACAGATTATGAAGCTTTTTTAAATGATAATCAATCTGATTTGTCAATTGATAATGGGTATAAATATAAAAATCAATTACCTGCAACTATTGGTAATGCAATTTTTGATGCTTCAGTTGGTGATGTTGTTGGTCCTTATAAAGATAATGGATATTATAAAATTTCTAAAATTGTAGAAGCATTACAATTGCCAGATTCTGTAAAATCAAGTCACATAATAGTGCCTTACGCAGGTACAACAAGATCTACTTCCACAAAAACAAAGGAAGAAGCTAAAAAAACAATTGATAGTGTATTTAGGTTAGTAAGAAATAACAAAGCAAAATTTACTGAAGTTGCAGATGAGATCAACTCAGATGGAACTAAAGGTAAAGGAGGCGATATTGGTTGGGTACGAAAAGACCAAGCTTTTTCTGCTGGTTTTGATAAAGATTTTGCAGATTTTATTTATAAGAATAAAACAGGTAGTATTGATATTGTAGAAACTGCATTTGGTTTTCATATTATTAGAGTCGATGAGCAAACTAAAAACCAAGAAGCTGTTAAATTAGTTACTTTTGCTAGACTTATTGAAGCATCTGAAGAAACAGAGAACACTATTTTCGAGCAAGCTGAGACGCTAGCAGCTGATTTATCTGGTGATAAAAAAATAGAAGATTTAGCTGAGGAATCTGGATACAAAATTCAATCTGCAATGAATTTAAAAGCAATGGCAGAAAGTATTCCAGGATTGAGTAATCAACGTCAAATTGTGAATTGGGCTTTTAATAGTGATCGTGAATTGAATGATTCTAAACGTTTTGATGTGGACGTTTTTGGAAAAAGAGCCTATGTAGTTGTTTCTTTAAGCGGAATTACACAAGAAAATGGAGTAGTAGTAAGTTCAGATGTTTTATTAAATATTCGTCCTGAACTTATGAATAAGAAAAAGGCTGCCCTTATTAAGGATAAAATGTCAGGAGCAACTTTAGAAGAGATTGCAGCGAGTATGAATACAAATGTAAGAAGAGTAAATTCTGTAACTTTAGCAAGTCCGTTACTTTCCGGTGTTGGAAATGAGCCAGCAGTTGTTGGAGCCATGTCTACGTTAAGTTTAGATCAAGTTTCTGATAAAATTGATGGACAAAAAGGTGTATTTGTTGTGATGGTTACAAAACGTGATACGTCAATTGAATTGGACAATTATGAAACGTTTCGTAACAAAAAAGTAACTGATTTAAAAGGAAGAAGTTTTCAATTATTTCAAGCGTTGCAAGATGCGGCAGATGTAACAGATAACAGAAGCAAATTTTACTAAAATATAGAGTCATTTAAAGTGCTTTAAAGTCATTTTTATAATGATATATGTACATAGAAAAAATACCGTTCTAATTAATTAGAACGGTATTTTTTTATCTTAATATGTACGGATTGATTTTAGAGGTTATTCCATAAAAAAATGCGAGCTCTCAATAGCTCGCATTTTAATGTTATAATTGGGAATATGAACTTAACCGTTCATAGAAATTAAAAATTCCTCATTTGAATTGCTATATTGAATCTTTTCTTTAATAAACTCCATAGCTTCAACAGGGTTCATATCTGCTAAGTATTTTCTTAAAACCCACATACGCTTCACAGTTTTAGGATCAAGCAGTAAATCATCTCTACGAGTACTTGATTTTACAAGGTCAATAGCAGGATAAATTCTTCGATTAGAAATATTACGTTCTAATTGAAGTTCCATATTACCAGTTCCTTTAAATTCTTCAAAAATTACTTCATCCATTTTAGAACCTGTTTCGGTTAATGCAGTAGCAATAATAGAAAGTGATCCACCATTTTCTATGTTTCTAGCTGCACCAAAGAAACGTTTTGGTTTGTGAAGTGCATTGGCATCAATACCACCTGATAAAATTTTACCAGAAGCTGGAGCAACAGTATTATAAGCTCTAGCTAAACGAGTAATAGAATCTAATAAGATAACTACATCATGCCCACACTCCACTAATCTTTTAGCTTTTTCTAAAACAATATTTGCAACTTTTACGTGTTTATCTGCTGGTTCATCAAAAGTTGAAGCTACAACTTCTCCTTTTACACTTCTTTGCATATCTGTTACTTCCTCAGGTCTTTCATCAATTAATAAAATAATTTGATAAACTTCAGGGTGATTTGATGCTATTGAATTTGCTATATCCTTAAGAAGCATTGTTTTACCTGTTTTTGGCTGAGAAACAATCATTCCTCTTTGGCCTTTACCAATAGGAGAAAATAAGTCCATAATTCGTGTAGAAAGTGTACTTCCTTTTCCAGCCAAATTAAATTTTTCGTCCGGAAACAATGGTGTTAAATGTTCAAAAGATACCCTGTCTCGAACAATATTAGGATTTAGCCCATTAATTTTAGATACTCTAATTAATGGGAAATATTTTTCACCCTCTTTTGGAGGTCTTACAACACCTCTCACCGTATCACCTGTTTTTAAACCAAATAGTTTAACCTGTGATTGAGATAAGTAAATATCATCTGGAGATGATAAGTAATTATAATCTGATGAGCGCAAAAAACCATATCCGTCAGGCATCATTTCTAAAACACCTTCACTTTCAATAATACCATCAAATTCATAATCAGGATCTCTATAACGATTGCTATTATTAGTTCGTTGACCTTTACTGATATTATTTTGTTGAGGTCGTTGTTTATTTTGTTGATTGGAAGAATTTGACTGCTTATTTTGATTAGCAGAATTTTGTTGTTTTTTTGGTTGATTTGGTTTATGAACCGCTTTATGTTCTGGCTTTTTATGTTCTGATTTTACAGGAACATTTGTGTCTGTATTCGTCTGTTCTTTTTTGACTAAAGGTTTTTTAGATTCATGTTTCTTGGAATCTTCAACAATATTATTTTGCTTCTTTGGCGGATTTGTATCTAATGCCAATTCTTTTTGAACGGACTTTGCTTGGACAACCTTCGCAGGCGCAGCTTTACGTTCTTTAGATTCTTGTGCAGAATTTGCTTTTTTTACAATTCTTTTCCGCTTCGGTTTTTCACTATTATTTGCAGGAGAAACCGTTTTGGTAATTTTTGAAGGAGTTGCAGCTTGGATATCTAAAATTAAATATACTAAGTCTAGTTTTTTTAATTGACTGAATTTTTTTGCTCCAATAGATTTTGCTATTTCTTGTAATTCTACAAGTGTTTTCTCCTTTAGTTGGGAAATTTCAAACATTATGTTAATTTGTAAATTTTTGTTTATGTATAAATACGATTTTAATATTCAGTAAAGAATTTTATCGTTAATTGAACTTTGTGGTGAATAGTCGTTTCAGTTGTAGTTTCCTTATGTAACTAATTGTAAGGTTATTGCAAATATATAAAATTATTTTATAAAACTAATCTTTTATTCTTTAAAAAGAAAACGTATTTTTGCTATCCGTTATTTAAAAAATATGATTCAAAGAATACAATCAGTTTATTTATTAATTGCGACGCTGCTTTCTGGAGGTTTAATTTTTATGTTAAAACTTTGGGAAAATGAAGAAGGTTTAGACTTTTTTGTGTTAGATTCTTTTAGTTCTAATAGTTTATTGCTTAAGTCTATGGCAGTATTGTTTTTTGTTTCAGCTTTTTTAACATTTATTGCTATTTTTCAGTTTAAAAAGAGACAATTGCAATTTGTGTTAGGACGATTATCAATTTTGATCAATTTTATTATTTTAGGTATTGTTGTATATTTTTCACAAAATTTATCTGGAGAAATTTCGGTTTCGGAGAAAGGTATTGGGCTAATGATTCCAATTTTAACTATTTTATTTGTGGTTATTGCAAATAAGGCAATTAAAAAGGATGATGAGCTCGTAAAATCTGTTGATAGATTGCGATAACCTATTATCTTAGTATATTTAGTGCAAAAAAAACCATTTCAGTTATGAAATGGTTTTTTATTTTATCAGGTTTTAATCTACAAGGATTGATATACTTTAAACTTTAGAGTTCTTCATGTTTACTTAACATATAAATAAGAGTTATTTACTCATATTTTAAATAAGTGGCTACTTCAATTTTTACCTCACTCCAAGTTTTAGAAATACCATCTGGACCAGAATGTAATTCGTAACAAGCAACATTTAATGCTTCTAAAGCTAATTGAGCTTGCCAATTATCTAAATCCATCAAAGCTTCAATAGTAACCATTTGGTCACTAATTACATAGGTGATTGGTAAAACTTGAGATACACCATTCATTGTTAATTCAACAGACCCAGATGTTTCATTATTCATTGAAATTGTTCCCTTAATAGAGTTGGTGTCTTTCATAGTGCCGAAAAAGAATTTTTTCAATTTTGAATCTCTAAGAGTATCTTGAGTAAAAATACTGCTTACAGGAATGTCAAATTTTAAACCATTTAAAGCTTCCTGGGCTGTAGCTGATTTTTTAGAATTTTCAATGCTTACTTTTGTAAATTGCCCTTTTACAGGAACCTTACTTGTTGTTTTATAAGCTATCCAATTGATAGTAGTTGTTTTTGCCTCTACGGTAAACCCTTTCTCTAAAGTTGCTTTTTCTTTTTTCTCTTTTTCCTTACAAGATGAGAAACTAATTATTGTTACTAATAGTAATGTAATAGTAAATACTTTTTTCATGATTATTTCTAGTTTTTATTTTTTAGATGTTTATTTACAAGGTTTATATATTCTTGCTTCGCTTCAGCTTCTGTTAAATGGTTTAATTGAAACCAAGCGTTTAATTTAAATGAATTTCTTAATTGAATATTTCCTGACGGTTGTTCGTAATTATTTCCTTTTGTTGCTTGCTTGTAATATCCATAAAAAGCGAGCATAATATCAGGAGCTAACTTAATATTTGTGTTGCAGGCAAAGGTATAAGCCTCTTCAAATTCTTGATTTAATTTATTGCTCATAGCTATGAAATTTGCATATTATAAAGTTGCAATTATTCGTTCACCACCTTTAACTGTATCATTTAGTTTTATATTAATTTTAGCGTCTAGAGGTAAAAAGAGGTCAACTCTTGAGCCAAATTTAATAAAACCAGCATCTTCGCCTTGAATTGCTATTTCATTAGGTTTTGCATAATTAACAATGCGTTTTGCTAATGCCCCAGCTATTTGCCTATATAATATTTCTCCAATGTTTTTGTTTTCCACAACAATAGTCGTTCGTTCATTTTCTTCAGAAGCTTTTGGATGCCAAGCCACTAAATATTTACCAGGATGATAAGTGCTATAATTTATTGTTCCACTTATTGGATATCTGGTAACATGCACATTTAATGGAGACATAAATATGGAAATTTGTAGTCTTTTATCTTTAAAATATTCTTTTTCGTAAACTTCTTCAATCACCACTACTTTTCCATCAACTGGAGCAATAATATGATGATCGTTTACTTTAGTATATCTTTTTGGATTTCTGAAAAATTGTAAAATTATAACGTAGAAAAATAATAAAGTTAAAGAAAGGACTTTGTTTAACCAATTTAATGAAATCAAATTTTCTATTAAAATAATTCCAACTCCCAGTATGATTGTTGAAATTATAATTATTCTATAGCCTTCTTTATGAAACATAATTATTGTACAAATTGTAAATATATAAATATAAAGGGTGCTGCAAATATAACACTATCAAACCTATCTAAAAAACCTCCGTGACCAGGAATTAAATTACTGCTGTCTTTTACGCCCGCTTGTCTTTTAAACATAGATTCTATTAAATCGCCCAAAACACCAAAAACACTAACAATTCCGGCAATTACAATCCATTGAACTAATGAAAGTGTTACAAATTTTTGTGCTAGAAAAAAGCTAAGGATAAAAGTGAAAATCATTCCTCCTATAAATCCTTCTACTGTTTTATTTGGTGAAATACGAGTTAGTAGCTTTTTTTTACCGAAGTTTTTACCTACCAAATAAGCAAAACTATCATTGGTCCAAATTAACAAAAAGACACCTAATATAGTTGTGTTTACATAGTTAAAGTCTGCATTAAGGAAAGGTATTTTTACGATCAATGTAAAAGGAACTACAATATAAATAATTGACAAGAAAATTTTACCTAAATGACTAATTACTTCTTCTTTTTTTGCAAATAAAATTGATGCGAATGTTATAAAAATAGTAAGAAAAAGAACCACACCTACATAATCGAATATCATTTTTTTTGGAATATCTTCAACCCCTAATATATTTCCAAAAACAAAAAGTAATGTTCCTATTAAATAAGGAAACACACTTTTTAGTTGAATCATTTTTTTAAATTCATACAGACAAAACATCATTAAAATAAAAAATAGTACGATGAAGGAAATTTTACTGTAAAGTATTGAAAATATTAAAATACTTATAAATATAAAACCAGAAAGTAAACGTTTAAAAAAATTACTCATAAATTATAAATCTTCAAATAGTAGCAAATATAAGTTTTTTGCATTGGTGTTTCCATAATTCATAAAATCAATATTATTAGAATTTGGATTATAATTTTTTATTGCACTTATATTACTAGGGATATTTCCTTGATAACGTGTTTTAATTCCAGTTAAACTATCTCCATTATTTTTAACAATTTGACTCGTGGTTGCGTAAACAATAAAATGTTCAGATAATTCAGGGATTTTATATTCCTTCAATTGGTTTGAAGAAAATAGAATACTTCCATTTTGTGCAATTAAATGTTCACAGCTGCAAAGAAAAGGATACTCTTTATTATAGTTTTCAATCGTTTCTACTTGAATAGATTTCGTTAGTTTTATTAAATCACTATCATTACACGTTATTTTTTCCCAAGAATTTTCTTGAATAATGTTTTTTAAGTTTGAAATTACATCTTGTAATGATGTACAATAAAGAAATTTACCATCATTCTTTATAAAATTTTGTACGAAAATTTGGTCAAGAGGCAAGTTTTCAACTTCTAAAGGTTCTTCTTTAGAATCATTTTTTTTAGGTGAATTAAATAGCTTTTTAAAAAAACTCATTATTTTTTGGAATAAATTCAAAATTATAAAAAAGATATGAATTTATTCTACTCTTTATTATGAATTTTCTTCCTTTGATTCGTTATTCTTGGTTTCAGTTTCTGTTTCAGTTTCTGTTTCAGTTTCAGTTTCTGTTTTTTCTTCAATTACAGGGATCTCTTCTTTATCAAAAGGTCTTTTACCAAAAATTCTTTCCAAATCTTTCTTAAATATTACTTCTTTTTCTAGTAATAATTCAGCCAAGGTTGTTAGTTTATCTTTATTCGCTCTTAATATTTCGATGGCTCTTTGGTATTGCGTTTCAATTAATTCTGAAATTTCTTTATCTATAATTTTTGCCGTATCCTCACTATAAGGTTTTGTAAAATTATATTCAGATTGACCAGATGAATCATAATACGTAATATTACCAATTTTATCATTTAAGCCATAAACAGTTACCATTGCTCTAGCTTGTCTTGTAACTTTTTCTAAGTCATTAAGAGCTCCAGTTGAAATTCTGTCAAACATTAATTTTTCAGCGGCTCTACCAGCTAAGGTAGCACACATTTCATCTAACATTTGATCGGTATGTACTAATTGTCTTTCTTCGGGTAAATACCACGCTGCACCTAGTGAAATTCCTCTAGGAACAATAGTCACTTTTACTAGCGGAGCGGCATGTTCAAGCATCCAACTAGCGGTAGCATGACCTGCTTCGTGATATGCAATTGATCTTTTTTCTTTTGGTGCAATAATTTTATTTTTCTTTTCAAGTCCACCCACTATTCTATCAACAGCATCTAAAAAGTCTTGATGATGCACTGCTTTTTTACTTTTTCTAGCGGCAATTAGAGCAGCTTCATTACATAAATTGGCAATATCTGCACCTGAAAAACCAGGAGTTTGTTGAGATAGAAATTCTAAATCAACATCTTTATGCAGTTTAAGTGATTTAATATGAACTTTGAAAATTTCAGCTCTTTCGGTTAAATTAGGCAAGTCTACATAAATTTGTCGATCAAAACGACCCGCTCTTAACAAAGCTTTATCTAATACATCCGCACGGTTTGTAGCAGCTATTACTATTACATTGGTATCGGTTCCAAATCCGTCCATTTCTGTTAGTAATTGATTTAATGTATTTTCACGTTCGTCATTTCCTCCAGTAATATTACTTTTACCTCTAGATCTACCTACAGCGTCAATTTCATCAATAAATATAATAGATGGCGCTTTTTGTTGTGCTTGTTTAAATAAATCGCGTACACGAGAGGCACCAACACCAACAAACATTTCAACAAAATCTGATCCAGAAAGAGAGAAAAACGGCACACTTGCTTCTCCAGCAACTGCCTTAGCCAATAATGTTTTACCTGTACCTGGAGGTCCAACTAGTAATGCTCCTTTTGGAATTTTACCTCCAAGAGATGTATATTTATCAGGGCTTTTTAGGAAATCTACAATTTCTTGTACTTCTTCCTTAGCACCTTCTAATCCAGCAACATCTTTAAAGGAAGTTTTTACCTTTTGATCTTGATCAAATAATTTAGCTTTTGATTTTCCAATACTAAATATTTGACCACCACCTCCTGAACCACCGCCAGACATTCTTCTCATAAAGTAAATCCATAAACCAATTAAAAATATAAAAGGTAAATAAATAAACAGCTGATCTATTAAATTTGTTCTTTCTTCATTTTGTACGTCAAAGTCCAACTCATAAGCTGCTTTTTCTGAATTCAGCTCTTTTTCAAAATTTTGCAAATCACCAAATGAATAATTATACATTGGCGTATTTGCAGAATACAAAGAACCTTTGTTCTTTTTATGCTTTTCTTTATCTGAAGCTTCACTTTTAATGTAAATGTTTGCAATACTTCTGTTTACAATTACAATTTTATCAATGTCATTTTCGGTTAAAATTGTTTTAAATTCATTTTGACTTAGACTTTTAGCACCTAAATTACCACTATTAAAAAACTGATAACCAATAATTAATACAATGATAGCGCCATAAATCCAATAAAAATTAAATTTAGGTGTTTTAATATTCTTATTATTTGGTGTATTTTTTTTATCCTGATTCATCTATCTTTTTGATTTCAATAATTATGTAAAATTTTAATTAGCTGAAGAAGAGATTGTAGTAATTTTTGCATCTCCCCAAAGGCTCTCAATATCGTAATATTCTCGTACCTGTTTTTGAAAAACATGTACTACAATATTAACATAGTCTAATAAAATCCATTCAGCATTTCCTTCGCCTTCAATATGCCAAGGCTTTTCCTTTGTTGCTTTACTCACTTGTTTTTGTACAATGCCAGAAATTGCATTAATATGCGTATTCGATGTTCCTGTACATATTACAAAATAATCACAGACTGTATTCTCAATTTCTCGTAAATCTAATAGTTGAATATCTAACCCTTTAACTTCATCAATTGCTTTTAAAATTGCTGCAATTGAGTCGTCTGCGCTTACATTATTTTTTGTCATTAATTATATTTTTGTTCCGTGCAAAGTTATTACTTTTTTATGATAATTTAGGTTTTATGTAACTTTGTTAAAATTATCAACATTTTTATGCATATAATCAAACTTAATGCCATTGATTCTACCAATTCTTACTTAAAGAATCTTGCTCTTAACAATACTCTAGATAATTTTACAGTGGTTACAGCAACCAGTCAAATAAAGGGGAGAGGGCAATTAGGAACATCTTGGATGTCTGAAAATGGTAAGAATCTTACATTCAGTGTTTTAATAGATTTTCCTAATTTTAATATAAGTAACCAATTTTATTTAAGTATGGCTTGTTCTTTAGCGGTCTTAAAAACTGTTAAAATGAATGTTAAAGTTTCAACATTTGTAAAATGGCCTAACGACATTTTGGCAGAGAAAGACAAAATAGCTGGAATTTTAATTGAAAACTCAGTTAGTGGGCGCTACATTAAACAATCAATTATTGGAATTGGGATGAATGTAAATCAAACGAATTTTCCAAAAGCAATTGGTAATGTTACTTCGTTAAAGAATCTTGCTGGAACTGATTTTGATACAAATGAATTATTGCATAGTATACTTAAAAATTTGCATTACTTTGTACATTTAATTTATAATAAAGAGTTTGCTACATTGAAGGAAAAATATATGAATGCTCTTTATCAATACAATAAACCGACTATGTTTGAAGATTCATTGGGTGAAGTTTTTTTAGGTAAAATAGTAGATATATCTGAGGAAGGAAAACTAGTTATAGAAATACAAAATGAAACGACTCGCAAATTTAGTTTGAAAGAAATTAAATTTGCGAGTCGCTTGCACTAAAACATGTTGTTATAATTTTTCAGCTTGTTCTGTTAAAGTATCAATAAACTTTTGAAGCGGTTTTTTAACCATCATTGCCATCATTGGATTAAATTCGCCTTCAAAAAGTAATTGAGTTTCACAGCTATTTTCTGAAATACTATCAATAATAGCCGTTAAAGAAAAATTTAATTTACTGCTAGCAGCACCTAAAACAATTTTATTAAATTCTTGTTTTTCTTTCATTACCAACCGTATTTCTGGCATTCCTTTCAAACTGAAAATAAATGATTCACCATCAACTTCAAATTTTTCATTATTTTCTGGCATTATTTGTTCAAAATTTTCAAGATGACTTAAAAATTTAAAAAAATCTTTTTGGGATTTATTTATAACTGTTTTTTTACTTTCTAAATTCATATTCGATTATTTATTTTTTCCAGGTACTAGGGTTCTCTCTCCACTGCTGAAGTGTTTCTAATTCTTTTTCTGTAATATACTTGCTATCTAACGATTGTTCTAATAAATGATTATAATCGCTTAATGTTTGTAATTTTAAATTGGCATCTTCAAAGTTTTTGGCAGCGATATCAAATCCATATGAAAAAATAGCAACCATTCCTTTCACATTCGTTCCTTCAACTTCTCTTAACGCTTTTACAGCATTTAAACTGCTTTTACCAGTACTTATTAAATCTTCAACAACAACAATATTTTTATTTTTTTCAAGTAAACCTTCAATTTGGTTTTTTCTTCCGTGTTGTTTAGGTTCTGGTCTCACATAGATAAAAGGAACATTGAGTTGCTGCGCAACTAAAATACCAATAGCAATTGCACCAGTGGCAACACCAGCAATTACATCGGGTTTACCATATTCTTCTTCTATTATTTTGGCTAAATTTTCACTTATATAATTCCTAATTTTAGGAAAAGAAAGCGTAGTTCTGTTATCGCAATAAATGGGTGATTTCCAACCTGAAGCCCAAGTAAATGGATCTTTAGGCTCTAATTTTATAGCATTTATTTGTAATAATAATTCAGCGGTTTTTTTTGCAGTATCTTTGTTCATAATCATACTGCAAATGTATAAAGTTTTTGTGAATGACTGTCCAATATTATTGACAGATACTAAGAAAGTTATAACAAGTTTACATCAAATTGATTTCGATGGTGCTTCAATTGAAACTATTATTGAAAATTTATTGCATAATAAATCAAAAGGTATCTGTTTGTTATGTACTAATTTAGAAGTGTGTTGGGAGATTTTTCAATCTAAATTTACAATTCAAAAGGCTGCCGGTGGTAAAGTTTTTAATGAAAAAAACGAAGTGCTTTTTATTTATAGATTCAATACTTGGGATTTACCCAAAGGAAAATTAGAAAAAGGGGAATCCATTGCTGAATGTGCCATTAGAGAAGTGGAAGAAGAATGTGGAATTACTAATTTACAAATTGAAAAACCACTGGATACAACCTATCATATTTTTGAGAGAAAAGATAAAATTATTTTAAAAATTACGTATTGGTTTTTAATGAATACCACTTATGATGGTGAATTAACCCCTCAAATAGAAGAAGGAATAGAAAAAGTTTGTTTTAAAAATCGCGAATCAACAAAAGCTGCACTTCAAAACACCTATGAAAATATAAAGCTGCTTTTTTAGCATCTATATTGTGAATCATATTTAATAAACACAAACATTGAGGCATAGTATTAAAATCTCTAAATTTAAAATACTTATATTTGCCGCTTTTTGAAAATGACTTACTATGACTGAATTTATTAAAAAGCAAACAGCAAATTTTAGAAACGATGTATTATCTGGTATCACTGTAGCTTTGGCTTTAGTTCCAGAAGCCGTTGCTTTTGCCTTTGTGGCTGGAGTTGATCCATTAGTTGGGTTGTATGCTGCGTTTATGGTTGGTTTAATTACTTCAATTTTTGGTGGTCGACCTGGTATGATTTCGGGCGCAACAGGTGCTTTGGCGGTTGTTATGGTTACATTGGTGGCTAGAGGAAATGAAATGGGAAGTCCAGGTGAAAATTTAGGGTTGTACTATTTGTTTGCTACCGTTATTTTAATGGGAATTATTCAAGTATTAGCTGGAGTTTTAAAATTGGGAAAATTTGTTCGTTTAATTCCACATCCTGTAATGATGGGATTTGTAAACGGATTGGCAATTGTTATTTTTCTTTCTCAATTGGGAATGTTTAAAAAAACAATAAATGGAGAAAAACAATGGTTGGCAGGGAATCAACTGTATTTAATGATTGGTTTGGTGGGATTAACTATGTTAATTATGTGGGGACTTCCAAAAATTAAACAATTAAAAAAATTACCTGAAGCTTTAATTGCCATTTTGGTGGTAAGTACCATTGCAATTTTAGCAAATTTTGATGTTGCTACCGTTGGGTCATTTATTAGAGATGGAGGAGGAGAAGGCTTAAAAGGAGGCTTGCCAACACTAAACTTAGAGACATTTTCAAAAGTTCCTTTTACAATGGCTTCAATTAAGTTTATTTTACCCTATGCTTTAATTTTAGCTGCTATTGGATTGATAGAATCATTAATGACATTGAATTTAATTGATGATTTAACAGAAACGCGTGGAAATGGAAACAAAGAATGTGTTGCCCAAGGAAGTGCAAATATTATCACTGGTTTGTTTGGTGGTATGGGTGGTTGTGCCATGATTGGTCAATCTATTATTAACATTAAAGGTGGAGGTAGAGGACGACTGTCAGGAATTGTAGCGGCTGTAATGTTGTTGTTTTTTATACTTTTTGGTTCGTCATATATTGAGCAAGTTCCTATTGCTGCATTGGTTGGAGTGATGTTTATGGTAGTTATTGGTACGTTTGAGTGGAGTAGTTTTAGAATTTCAAATAAAATCCCTAGAACCGATTTATTTGTATTGATATTAGTGTCAGCGCTAACTGTAATTTTTGATTTAGCCATTGCTGTTATTGCGGGGGTTATTGTAAGTGCCTTGGTTTTTTCTTGGGAAAATGCCACTAGAATTAGAGCTCGAAAATCAATTAGAGAAGATGGTACAAAAATTTATGAAATTTGGGGACCTCTTTTCTTTGGTTCTATTTCAACATTTAATGAGAAGTTTGATGTTAAAAATGATCCAGACAATGTAGAAATTGATTTTATGGAATCTAGAATTAGCGATCACTCAGCACTGGAAGCTATTTTTAATATTGTTGAGAAATACGAAGCAGCAGGAAAAGTAATTCACCTAAAACATTTGAGTGAAGAGTGTAAAATTTTACTCCATAAAAGCAATCCTAAATTTAATGAAGTAATTATCAATGCTATTGATGATCCTCGTTATCACATTGCTGAAAATCCTGAAGCGTTTAATTAATCTCGTTTATAATAGAAATAATGTTATCTCATATTTGCCCATAGAAAATGCTATTGTAATGTGTTATAATTGAAGTAATTTAACCGGTTGGGTACAATTTGTTTGTGATTTAATTTTTTTGTCAATTCAATTGTCAATTCAATTGTCAGTTCGAGCGCAGTCGAGAACTATATTATGATCTCGACTGCGCTCGAACTGAAAAAAAGTAAAAAACAATTATTAAAACGATTCTCAACATTTCTCTATCGGATTAACGGGCAGTTTTAAAATAATGTTCACAAAACATTTTTTAAAGTTCTTCTCCGTTCCGTTTTTCTAAAAAACGCTAAAAGAAAACAAAGGTTACTTTATTAGTTATAAAATATTGGTTTCTGCAAAAGCATTTAACCCAATTATTTATAAAATAAACTAAAAGCGAAATTTCATATAGTTAAAAAGCGCCTCCTATATAGAAGCGCTTTTTATTTATAAAGTATTTATTGTTAAAATCTAAACTATTATGGGCAAGGTGTTGTTGAATACGTTGCACCATAAGTATTCCAATACGAAGGTATATTATTAAACTGGTCTTGACTTACTTGTATACACTGAGATGGATTAGGGTTTATACTAGCATACGTATTTAAATTAGTTAAAGCCGGGCAATTACTAACATTTAAACTAGTAAGAGCAGTACGATACGCATATATGTAATATAAAAGAGGGTGACTACCTAATTCTAAATTAGTAAGCGAATAATTATATTGGCAATAGAAATAACGTAAACTTGTTGCACCAGCTACATTTAAACTAGTTAATTGGTTCGAACTAACATCAAAGTACTCTAACGAAGTATTAGTACTCAAATCTAAGCTAGTTAATTGGTTGCTATGGACATATAAATAATACAATGAAGTATTGCTACTTAAATCTAAGCTAGTCAATTGGTTGCTTTGTAATTGTAAATAACGTAAAGCTGTTGCTCCATTTACATTCACACTTGTAAGCTGATTGTAATATGCGTATATACGCTCCAAATTAGGGTTCGTACTTGCATCTAAGCTATTAAGCTGATTAGAATCAACATATAAATATCTCAAATTAGATTTATTACTTATATCTAAACTAGTCAATTGGTTGTTACGAAGATGTACATAGTATAAATTACTACTAGTACTAAAATCTAAACTAGTCAATTGGTTGTTATAGGCATAGAGCCAGTATAAATTAGGAGTATTACTTAGATCCATACTAGTCAATTGGTTATTATGCACATATAAATCTCGTAAATTCGTATCATTGCTAAGGTCTATACTTGATAAGGAATTATTGCTTGCAGATACATATTGTAAATTTGTTAATCCACTCAAATTTAAACTAGTTAACTGGTTATACGCAATACTTAAATTGTACAAAGAAGGACTACCACTTACATCTAAGCTAGTCAATTGGTTGCTATAAGCACTTAAATATCTTAATGCAGTATTAGTACCCATTACCAAACTAGTCAATTGGTTATTATCGGCATATATAGTTTGTAACGCTGTAGCTCCACTAATATCTAAGCTTGTTAGTTGATTATTTTGAACTTGAACGTAGTCTATAGAAGTATTTTGGCTTAAATCCAAACTAGTAAGTTGGTTGCTATATAAATCCAATCGATACAAATTAGGAGTTCCACTCAAATCTAAGGTAGTAAGCTGGTTATCACCTGCATATAAATATCGCAAAGCAGGATTATTACTTACATCTAAACTAGTTAGGTTGTTATTACCAACTTGTAATCTATACAATTTAGTATTTTTACTTACATCTAAGCTTGTAAGATTATTGTTATATACATCTAAATATTGTAAGTTGGTAAAATCTTCAATCCCAGTTAAATCTGATAAATTATAATTATAATTCATATATAAAGAAGTAATATTATCAATGCTATTGGTACGCACATAATCGTCTAGTACATCATCACGGCCTATATTAATCAAATATTGTTCAAAATTATCATCTGGTACATAGGTAAACTGAGATATTGAACATCCATTGGCATCAACTACTTCTCCAATAGGTGTATTAGGGCATAAATCTATCGCATCATTATAACCATCATTATCGGTGTCTTTTTGGCTATCCGCGCATCCATTTGAATCAACATTGGCACCATACGGTGTATTTGGACAATCATCATTGACATCACTTACACCATCATTGTCTTCATCTTTTTGAGATTCGGAACAACCGTTAGAATCTACATATTCACCAATTGGAGTGTGATGGCAAGCATCTCTATCATCAGTCACACCATCATTATCACTATCTTTTTGGTAATCAGCACATCCATAGTAATCAACTGAAACTCCATCTTGTGTATCAGGGCATTGATCTCTATGATCATTTACGCCATCACCATCTGAATCTCTTTGATAATCAGCACAACCTTGAGGGTCAACTGTATATCCCGGTGCAGTATAACATTGATCATCAGCATCGTTTACACCATCACCATCTGAATCTCTTTGATAATCAGCACAACCATTACCATCAACATCATGTCCACGTCTGGTATTATTACATAAATCTCTATCATCTGGTACACCATCACCATCAGAATCAGGCGCTACATATTGAAAGAGTGCAGTTACATTTTTATTTGAATCTAATTGCACATATAAGGTGTTATCAAATTCTGAAGGAGTTGTTTGATTTCCAATAATCCAACCCTGAAATTCATAATCTTGCGCAGGTATTGCGATTAATTGAACAACATCACTATTAGGTTGATTGATAGTTGCTATAGTTCCAGAATTTGCAGGCACAACACTTGTTGAAAGATTATAGGTCATGATAGTCTCTTCTGGAGCACATGAATAAACAAACAACAATAAAAATAATGCTTTAAAATAAGTTTTCATAGATAGTTCTAATTTGGTTTTTTAATAACTAAACATACTTTTTTCACACCAAAGCGTAAAGTACAAATATAGAGGTTATTTTTAATGAATTGTTATAAATTAGAAAAAAAATACATTTTTAGAAAACAACTTAAATTATGTTTAGTAGTTTGATTAAGAGATTGATTTATAAATTTTTAGAATCCTAAAAAACGTAAAACAGTTAGAAAGATTCTTCGTTTATGATTAAATGATAATTATGCGCTAATTTTTTGCTAATAAATTAGTCAAAAAGTTGATGAATTTTAGAGTGGTTGTACGAATATTTTAAGTGGTAATTTAGCTGAACTCTTTATAGTTCATTAGAGTTATTTATATATGTAATCCACTCTTTTTTAGTGTTTAAATTCCGTATACTATTGGTGTCTAAAACTGTAATGGTTGAAATTTGGGATGGGTTTACTTTTTTTATTTGAAAATCTAACCTAGCATCTATATCACTAATTTTTAAAGGAATTAATTTTTTCCAGAAAAGTGTATCCATTTTTATAGGATGTCCATTTTTACCTTCAAAATTTGGGATTACAATGGTGTTTTTTGCGTCAATAATTTTTTGAAGTTCAACTGAATTTACCATTGGAATGTCAATATGACTTACAAGAATACTGCAGTTTGGGGCAATTATTTGTAAAACAGTTTTTAAGGTAGAAAACGAGCCTAGTTCAGGGTGTTGGTTAATGATAACATTTATTTGTAGTCCTTGAAAATCTGTAGCGGTATGAACAGCTTTTTTAAGCCACGGAATGGCATTAAAATAATTTTCATAATGATATCCTAAGCCAATATAAACTGTTTTAATGGTTGTTTTTGAGATGCGGTTGAGTTGTTCTAAAATCCAAAAAGTGTGTTGATATTTGAGTAATCCTTTATCAACACCCATTCTTTCTGATTTTCCACCGGCTAACAGTACAAAAACAGTGTTATTTTCCATAGTATTCTTTCAGTAATTCAGCTGCAATACTAATGGCAATTTCTTTTGGTGTATGCCCTCCTAAATCTAAACCCACTGGGCAATGAACAGGTGAAATGCCCTCCTCAAAATTTAATTCGTTTCTAAGCATATTATTGAATTTATTCTTTTTGGTTTTACTACCAATTAAACCAATATAGTTAGTTTCAGAATGTAATGCCAAGGCAGTAATTTCAAAATCTAGTTTATGGTCGTGTGTCATAATAACCACATAACAATTTGGACCCCAATTGATATATTGTTTGTACATATCAAAATCTATGCTTGAAAAAGTAATATCTTTATCAATTGTAAGTGTTGATCCCCAATTTTCTCGAGTATCTAACAATGTAATATGAAAAGGCGTGTCTTTTAACATATGACAAAGTTCAATGCCAATATGACCTGCGCCGCATAAAAATAATTCAGGAGTTTGATTCATAGGTTCAATAATTAATTCAACTTTACCACCACAACATTGTTCAAATTCAGGTCCTAAAGTGTATGTAAATTCTTTTATTTTATTTTCACGAATTGCAGTTACAGCTTCATCAATTACTTGAAATTCTAATTTACCACCTCCAATGGTTCCAAAAATTTCTTTTTGCAACGTAACAATCATTTTTGAAGCTACCTTGCAAGGAGCAGAACCTAAGACTTTAGTTATGGTAACAAATGCAATGGGCTGTTTTTTAGATTTAAAATCCTGTAATAATTCAATCCAATTCGTCATAAAAAATTTAAGCTAAATTATAATCAGATAAAGGCAAATTATAATACCTTTTACCAGTTAATTTGTAAATAGCATTCACAATAGCCGGAGCAATTACAGGAACACCTGGTTCCCCAACACCAGTTGGTCTTTCTGAGCTTTCAATTATTTCAACATGAACATTTGGAGACTCATTGATGCGAACCATTGGATAATCGTTGTAATTACTTTGTTCAATTGCACCATTTTTGGCTGTAATTTTACCATAAAAAGCGATCGACATTCCAAAAACTGCAGAACCTTGCATTTGAGCTTCAACTGTATTTTTGTTTACAACAGTTCCACAATCAATAGCAGTAAAAACATTGTGTACTTTAACTTTACTATTTTCAATAGAAACCTCCACAATAGAAGCAACATAAGAGTAAAAGCTATAATGAACGGCCAAACCATATGCGTGACCTTCAGGTAATTCTTTTCCCCATTCGGCATTTTTAGCCGCAACCTTCAATACATTTTTAAGTCGAGCTGTATCATATTTTATCGGATCTTGTGTATCTTCAATTCTATCCTTGCCAATTAAATTTAATCTAAATTCTAATGGGTCTTTTTTAGCAGCAAAAGCTAATTCGTCTGCAAATACATTTTCTGAAAATCCGTGAGGAATATTTATAACTGATCGTAACCAACCAATTCTTACATGAGCCGGTGCTTGACCCACTTCAACTTTTATATTTTTAATATCAAAAGGAATATTTGCAGCACTCGCAATTTCAAAACCAGCCGCATAATCAACACCAGGCATAAAAGTAGATGTTATTGATGGTAATGCAAATCGATGTAACCAACCAGTAACATTGCCATTTTTATCTAATGATGCTTTTAAATATTGAGCACTTGTGGTATGATAATATCCGTGTTTTATATCATCTTCTCTAGTCCAAACAACTTGCAAAGGCCCGTTTATTTCTTTTGAAAGCATAACAGCTTCAACAATATAATCTGGTTTCGATTTTCTTCCAAATCCGCCACCTAGCAACGTTACATTGATGGTCACTTTTTCTTCAGTTGTTTCTAAATAATCAATCACTTCTTTTCGAGTCGTTTGCGGCGCTTGTGTTGGAGCCCAAACTTCACAACTATCTCCTTGAACCCAAGCTATTGCATTTGGAACTTCCATAGGAGCGTGCGATAAATGTGGTAGTTGAAAGGTGCTTTCTACAATTTTATCAGCATTTTTAAACGCCTTAGTAACATTTCCAGCATCTTTTCCAACTTTTCCTTGTTTATGAACATTTTCAGTCATTTGATTCATGAAAATTTCAGAATCATACGATTCATTATCTCCATAATTCCATTCAACTTTCAATGCTTCTTTTCCTTTAAAAGCAGCCCACGTATTTGTTGCAATAACGGCAACGCCTCCTAATGCACCAAAAGGTTTTTCAATTCTTGGAATTTCAATAACAGCTTCAACTCCAGCAATTTTTAATGCAGCTGTTTTATCAAATGATTTTACCGTTCCAAAAGTGACAGGACAACGGGCAATTGCAGCAAATTTCATATCAGGAATGCGCTTATCTAAACCAAAAACAGCACTTCCATTTGAATAGGCTTCGGCATCCACACTTCTTAGGTACTTTCCAATATATTTAAAATCTTTTGGATTTTTTAATTGCACATCTGTTGGGATTTCTAATGTCTTTGCAATATCAACTAAATCTCCAAAAGCTATTTTTTTATCACTTGAATGCAGGACAAAATGATTTTCCGCAGTACATTCATTCTCTGGAACTTGCCATTCTTGAGCAGCTGCTGAAATTAACATGGCTCTTGCCATGGCACCCATTTGGCGCATTGTTTCATATAAATAGCGAATACTTCGAGAACCATCTGTATTTTGATCGCCATACTTTGCATCACCAGTTGCTTGTTTTACAATTACTTTATCCCAATCTGCATCCATTTCATCAGCAATTACTGAAGTTAATGAAGTTCTAACTCCATTTCCCATTTCAGAACGCGAAGCAATTAAAATTAAGCTTCCGTCAGAATTTAACTGCACAAATAAGTTTGGGTTAAAATCAACTAAATTTTTAATATCTTGCTTTTCTTTGTCTGAAAATATAGAGGTGTTACAAGCTAAAATTAATCCACCAGATGCCAAACCAATACTTCTAACAAAAGTTCTACGACTTATATTTTTTATAGTACTCATAATTAGTTTTGGTTTTTTAGTTCAACAGTTCTATGTATCGCTTTTTTAATGCGTTCGTAGGTTCCACATCTACAAATATTACCAATCATGGCTTCATCTATGTCTTTATCAGTTGGATTCTCATTTTTATTTAACAATGCCGCAGCTGCAATTAATTGCCCAGGTTGACAAAATCCGCATTGCGCTACATTTAGTTCAACCCAAGATTCTTGCAATAATTGTAAATTCTCAAATTCACCCTCAATGGTTAAAATATCTTTTCCTTCAGCAGCAGAAACAGGAATCATACACGATTGAACAGGAGAATTATCCATTAGGACTTTACACGAACCGCACACGCCAATTCCACATCCATATTTTGTTCCGGTGAGTCCTACAATATCTCTTATTGCCCAAAGTAATGGCATATCTGGAGCAACATCTAAGGTGTGTTTTTCTCCATTAATACGAAGTGTAATCATATGTTATAAGTTGTTAATTTTGATGAACAATGTAAGAATTATTTTGCAAATAGCATTTTATTCAATTTTGTTTAACAGAAAATAAAGGAAATTTATAATAAATCAGTTTTTTCAATTACCTCTCCGGGTTGCATATTAGAAAGTAGAATAGTTCCAATTCTAACACGTACCAAACGTAAAGTTGGAAAACCAACAGCAGCTGTCATTTTTCTAACCTGTCTAAATTTTCCTTCTCTTAAAGTAATTGAAATCCAGCTTGTTGGTCCGTGCCTTTCGTCTCTAATTTTTTTAGCTCTCTCTGGAAGTTGAGGAGCTTTACTTAACTTTTTTACCCTACAATTTTTTGTAAAATAAGGACCTATTTCACTACTAATTGTTACACCGTTTTTTAAATTTTCAATCGCTTCAGATGTAATTTCGCCATCAACCTGAGCGTAATATTCTTTTTCTATTTTATTACTTCTTATAAATTGACTTACTTTTCCATCAGTTGTAAGCAACAATAAACCTTCAGAAGCTTCATCTAAGCGTCCAATAGCCATGGTGTTTTCTGGAAAATCATATAATTCACCTAGCATTTTTTTGTTTTTTCGTCTGGTTTGATTTGTTACAAATTGACTTAAAAACCCATAAGGTTTAAAAATAATAAAATGACGATGCGTTTTTTTAAGCTGTTCCATTTATAATTTCGTAAACCAATTCTTTAGTAAGGGGTTTCCCTGCTGCATTTTTTCTGATATCATCAAAACTGAAAATAAAATCGCACCCATTTTTATAATTACTGCAACCGTAAGCAGATTTCCCTTTTAAAATAGTTCCTTTTTTACATTTAGGGCATAGTAGTGTATTAGGTATTTTCTTGTCAGTTGATTTTTTCTCTTCTAATTTTAAATTATAATTTTCATCGAAGCGAACCAAACCTTCAACAGTTCCAGCGCTAGTTTTAAAACCTTTTAAATTAACGGTACAACCTTTTTGGAGTAATCTAACGTATTGATTTTCAGATATTTTTTTATCTAAAAAAGTGAATGGAAGCCTTAGGTTACATCCATTTTTATAATCGCTACATCCATAAGCAGTTTTTCCTTTTATGATTGTTCCTTTAGCACATTTAGGACATTTTATAGAAGAAATCTTAGATTTTTTAGTGGCTGTTTTTGAAGAAGTTGCTTTGGCTTGATTTGTATTTACTACTGCTGAGATATTAGCTCTCACAGTTTCAGAACGAACTTCATAAACTAAGTTATCCACCATTTTTTTCATATTTTTTATGAAGGTTCCGGCATTATAGTTTCCTTTTTCAATTTCTTTTAGTTGTTTTTCCCATAAACCAGTTAACTCAGCAGATTTCAATAACTCGTTTTGTATTGTATCAATTAATTGAATGCCAGTTTGTGTTGGTAATAATTGTTTTTTATTCCGCTTTATATATTTACGTTTAAAAAGTGTTTCAATAATATTAGCGCGAGTAGATGGCCTTCCAATCCCATTTTCTTTCATTAATTCTCTCATTTCGTCATCATCTACTTGTTTTCCTGCGGTTTCCATGGCGCGTAAAAGTGTTGCTTCAGAAAATTGGTTAGGAGGTTTCGTTTCTTTTTCTAAAAATGATGGAATATGAGAACCTTTTTCACCTTTTACAAAAGTTGGTAATATTCCTGCTATATTTTTCTCTTCTGTTTTGGAAGATTCGAAAACAACCCGCCACCCTTTTTCTAATATTTCTTTTCCTGTAGTTTTAAAAGTAACAACATCAGCTTTTCCAATTACGGAAGTATTTGAAACCTTACAATCATCATAAAATACAGCAATAAAACGTTTGGTAATGATATTATAGACTTGTTGCTGGTTGTATTGTAAATTTATTTGAACTCCAGTTGGAATAATAGCGTGATGATCGGTTACTTTTTTGTCATTAAAAACTCTACTCGATTTTTTTATTTTTTTTGAAAGTAAAGGTTGAGTAAGTGCACTGTATTTTGTTAAATTTTTTAAGATTCCAGCCACTTTCGGATACACATCATTTGGCAAAAACGTGGTGTCAACTCTTGGATAGGTCACTACTTTTTGTTCGTATAATTTCTGAACAATTTTAAGCGTTTCATCGGCTGAAAATCCAAATTTATTATTGCAATAGACTTGCAAACCGGTTAAATCAAATAATTTTGGAGCGTATTCTGTTCCTTTCTTTTTGGTTATAGAAACAATTTCAAAATCACTTTCTTTAACTTTATTGGCAAAAAGTTCACCTTCCTCTTTTTTTAAGAATCGACCTTCTTCACAATTAAACAACATTTCTCTATACAGTGTTTGTAATTCCCAATAGGGTTGAGGTTTAAAATTTTCAATTTCGTTAAATCTATTTACCAACATTGTCAATGTGGGAGTTTGTACTCTTCCAACCGATAACATTTGTTTGTAACCACCGTGTTTTACGGTATACAACCTAGTTGCATTCATTCCTAATAGCCAATCACCAATGGCTCTTGAAAAACCGGCATAATATAAATTATCGTAATTTTTTGAGGGTTTTAGATTTTGAAATCCTTCTTTAATGGCTTCAGTAGTAAGCGACGAAATCCATAAGCGCTGAACTTCACCTTTATAATTCGCTTGATTGATTACCCAACGTTGAATTAGTTCTCCTTCTTGACCAGCATCACCACAGTTTATAATAACAGTTGCTTTATCAAATAAACTTTTTACAATATTGAATTGTTTTTGAATTCCATCATTTGCAACTACTTTAGTTTGGAATTTTTCGGGAAGCATTGGTAAATTATTTAAATCCCAACTTTTCCAATAAGGTTTGTAATCGTTAGGTTCAAACAAAGTACATAAATGTCCAAAAGTGTATGTTACAGCATAGCCATTGCCCTCAAAGTAGCCATCACGTTTTGTGTTTGCTCCTAAAACGGCAGCAATTTCGCGTGCAACACTTGGTTTTTCAGCAATACATACTTTCATGGATACTTTTGAATTTGAAGTTCGAAAATAAGCAATTTTGATTAAAATAGAGCGGAAAGAATTTATCATTTCCATGAAACGTTTGAATAAAAAAATAATAGAACTCTACAACTCTAATTTTAATAATATATCTTAGCAATTACACCAACAATAGTTTTTTTAAATAACTGAAAATCAACATGAATGAAATCATATACAATTAAAGAGATCAATGCTGTTTTAAAAGGTGAAATAGTTGGGAGTACAAATCAAAATATTAGTGGACCAGAAGAATTACAAAAAGCTACTATTGATCAAATTAGTTTTATAGGAAGTCGAAAATATGTTCATTTATGGAAAACTTCAAAAGCAAGTGTTGCGATAGTTAATGATAATTTAAGTATTGATCCAGAGGAGAATAGAGCTTTAATTAAAGTGAAAAATGCCGATTTGGCTATGGCGAAAATTTTGGAATTATTTAATCCAAGTCCTCCAGATTTTGAAATTGATGTGCATCCAACAGCAGTTATTCATGCATCTGCACTAATTGGTAAGGGGTGTAAGATTGGTGCAAATTGTTATGTAGGAAAAGATGTTGTTTTAGGAGATGGAGTTGTTTTATATCCAAATGTTTGCATTTTTGATGAAACCAAGATTGGCAATTTTACAGTTGTTTGGTCAGGTACTGTCATTAGAGAACGATGTGAAATTGGAAGTCATTGTATTTTCCATACAAATGTTAGTATTGGTGCTGATGGTTTTGGATATAGGCCTAGTGATGTTGGGCGAGGATTGGTTAAAATTCCTCAAATAGGAAATGTTATAATTGGTAACTATGTTGAAATTGGTGCGAATTCTACAGTTGACCGTGCAAAATTTAGTTCCACTGTAATTGGTGATGGTTGTAAAATAGATAATTTAGTTCAAATTGCTCATAATTGTATTTTAGGACGTTCTTGTATTATGGCAGGAAGTAGTGGATTGGCGGGCTCTGTTACTTTGGGCGATGGTGTTATTATAGGCGGAGGTTCCTCAATAAAAGATCATTTAACAATTCATTCAGGCGCAGTTGTTGGTGGAGGTTCTGGTGTTATGAATGATGTTGCTGCCGGTAAAACGGTTGTTGGTTATCCGGCAACAGATTCAAGAGATATGTTTAGACAATGGGTGGCTTTAAGGAAACTTGGAAAAAGTTAATTTTTAAATTCATATATAATTAATGAATTTTATATACCAGGATAATAAATCTATATAACATTATGAAAATAGCATTAAAAGAAATTAAACCAGGTTTTGGTCTTGGTAATTTAAAATTTGGGATGACAAGGGCAGAAGTTAAACTAATGCTTGGTGAACCCTCATTTATTGATAAATATTCTCATTCAGATTCTAGCGATGATTTAACTGAATCTTGGGAATATGATGAATTAAAGCTATCACTTAGTTTTGATGAAGAGGATGATTGGAAACTAATCATGATCTCTATTTATTCTAATTTTTATGAATTGAAAGGTAAAAGTTTAATTGGATTAGATTCAGAAAATTTACAAAATGAATTAGAAGAAATGAAATTTGGAAATTTGACACTTGAAGATTGTTCCGATTTTGATGGACAAGATCAAGAGGTTATTGAAATTGATGAGAAATCAATTAATTTTTGGATAAATGATGGTGTGTTAGATGAAATACAATGGTCGCCATTTTTTATTGATGATGATAGGATAAAATGGCCTGAGTAATTTACTTCCACCACACAATAAAAATTTTATAAACTTCACCATTAGGTTGTTTGACCCAACAAAGTGGTGATGTTTTTTGTTCCATTAAGTTTTCAATTTCAGGTAAAATAGTGTTGTAATTTTTCCAATTTATTTGAATTTGAATTTCTTGGAGCCAATTGACTTTAGTTGGAATAAAAAATTTAAATGTTTTAAATTGATTTAATTCTTTAAAATTAATATAAAAACCTTTATTACACTCATTATTTATGAGGGGAAACAAATTATTTTTTAAATGAAATGGTACAAACAACTGAGCTTTAAAATAAACTTTTTGTTGTACAGAAGCTATATTTAGATTCAATTTTGTAAAAAGGGGAAGCGCTTCAGGTCTAAAAATTAGCGGTAATTGTTTTTCTTTTAATTTGGTTAATTTTTGTGTTAAACTATCTTTTCTATTAGGCCCAATCCAATGTTCTATTTCTGAACTTCCAACAGTTTCATCATACAAATAAAATTTGTAAACAACTTCTAAATGAATAGGAATGCTATTTTGTTGAATTATAAAATCAATTTCTCCAATAGTTGTTTTACCATTTTGAATCTGAATATTCTCAGCTAAAATTTCAATCCAAGAATATTGCTGTAATTCGTGACTTATAAATCGCTCCACCCGTTTTCCTAACCGAAGATTTTTTGTAATAACACTATTAAAAGTTGTTGAATTTTCTTTAGGAAGGTTGAGCTGTGCTAAACCCAAAATAGTATCAGATTTCCATAATAAAGGTGTGTTTAAAAATCCTTTATACTGTAATTGAATATCTTTTGTATTTAAATCCATTTATAACAGTATTACAAAATAATTAGGTTGTGTAATTAATTATAAATTTTATAAACAGGCAATTTTAAATGCGCTGCTTCATAATGAGGAGAATGTTTATAAATAAAATCTAATTGAGCTCTTGGGTTTGCCTCAAAACGTTTATCCGTTTTTATTTTTAAATACAAGGAATCTTTCAAAGCAGGATTTTCATTTAAAAACTGTTCTGCAATATCTTCAAAAACATACCCTGAATACCCTTCTTTTTGCTGAAGAATAGTATCGAAAAAATTCCAATTAAAAAAAGAATCTGTTGCTTCTGCTTCTAATGTTTCAAAAAGGTAACGAGCTCCTGGTTGATTTACAGGAATGTATATATCACCTTTTTTAAATTGTATGTCTTTTTCATATGAGGATATAGTTGTATTAAAATGTGGGTAATGCCCTTCGTAAGCGCGTGTTCTTGTTTTGTAATCGGTTATATATTGTTCTTCAACAGTGATAGTCGTATCTTGTTTAAAAACTGTAAATTCTATACAGTTACCCTTTAACCGTTCTAAAATTTTCCACCATCCTTGCTTTAAAATATAAGCTTTTGGTATGGTAATTTGTTTTGAAGCTTTAAATTGATTGTAATATTTTACAGGCTTTGAAAATGGTTTGTCTCTGTCGTAAAATAAGCGTTTGCCGTTGGTAACTTTGCTGTCAATATAATCTCCTTCATACCCTTTAAATTGTAATGTTGTAAATGTAGTTTTATCTACTTCATATGAAATTGGATAGGTGTTTTTTTCTAATATTTGTTGAACAGCATTTTTTCTAAGCTCCTTTATTTTAGTACCATTTTTTAAGGTGAATTCAATAGTGCTTTCCATAAAACTATAGGTTTGTTCAACTCTTTTTTTATAGGGTTTTAACATATGAGTTTCAACCATTAAGCCCAAAGTATTGAATAATGTTGTATAACCACTTGAATAACGAGGGGAATCAAAAAATTGACTAAATCCTTCTTCTGGAGTTTTACCCCAAACATTTACGTAAGGTGTAATAGGAATGTTTTTTTCGAGTAAAGAAGCTTCAATACTAGGTCTCATGGTAGTTTCAAGAAATGCTCCTAAATTATTTCCTAATTTATTATGTTGGGTAAATAAGTGCGTAATCGCATATTGATAATCAGCTCCGTTACTTACGTGATTGTCAATAAAAACATCTGGATTTAATAAATGAAAAATTTCAGCAAAAGATTGTGCATTTTTGGTATCTGCTTTTATAAAATCTCTATTTAAATCAAAATTTCTAGCGTTTCCTCTAAAGCCATA
>NZ_JABDRI010000032.1 GCF_013041805.1 Lutibacter sp. | reverse complement strand
GCAGTTTTTTTAACACAATTGAAAATTTCTGCATAAAATCACCAACTTTATAATGTATTTTTGGTTTTTTTGTCTGGATAATTTTATAAATAGCTTTTGCCATATCAATTGGGTCGCTCCCACTATCAACATGTGCATCCATTAAATCTAAGTTACTCTGATATGTATTTTTATAAGGGGAATTTTCAAAAACTGGTGTATGATATCTTCCTGAAGCAATATTAGTTGCAAAATCACCTGGAGCTACATTAGTAACTTCAATACCAAAATTTTTAACCTCCATTCTAATGGCTTCTGTAACAATCTCTAAAGCACCTTTGGTTGCGGAATAAATTCCTCTAAAAGGCAATCCCATATAACCAGCAATTGAAGTTACATTAATAATTAAACCACTTTTTTGAGTTCGCATTTGTGGCAAAACAGCTTTCATCACATCAATTGCTCCAAATAAATTTGTATTAAAAACATTACGCATTTCATCAGTTGGAGTTTCTTCAATGGGGCCTGTAATTCCCATTCCTGCATTATTAATTAAAATATCTAAACAACCTTCATTCGCAATAACTTTAGCAACTGCTATTGATATAGTTTCTGTATTATTTACATCTAATGAAACTAATTTAAAAGGGTGATTCTTAATTTTACTGGCATCTCTGCTTGAGCCATAAACAATAAATCCTTTCTGGGTTAAAAATTCTCCAACAGATTTTCCAATTCCCGAAGAACCTCCTGTGATTAAAACTACTTTAGACATATAATAATGATAAAGATTAAAAGCGTAAAGTTAAAAAGTTAATGTTAAGTGAAGAAAAAAATTGAATAAAAGCGCATAAAAAAAGGCAAGCTACCTACATCACACCGCTACAACCTAATACCTTTGCTGCGTTCCCGCCCTGGAGGATTCAAAGGGAGCTGGTTGTGTAGGACTTGCCCGGCGGCAAATTTACAATGATTTTTTAGTATAACCAACCATTTTTTTTATTTTTATGTAACATTTTTAAATAACTGTTTACTAATAAATTACTCTAAGTAAAATATGAATATTAATATTTAACAGGATTACTAAATTGGGATTTAGTATATTTGTTTAACTAAAATCAAACTATAATTATGGAAGACAAAAAATCTACAGCAACACAAACAATGTTAAACTATGGTCTAATATTAGGCTTTATTTCAGTTCTTATGTCAGTAGGAATTTACGCTATGGGAATGATTTATGACCAAGGAGTGGCTGTTGCCCTCGTAAGTTTTGTTATTATGGCCGTCATCATTTTCTTAGGTTTAAAAAACTTTAAAGTAGGAAATGGTTCATTAGCTTTAGGCCAAGCTCTGAAAATTGGATTGGGTATAGCACTAATTGGTGCCATAATTTCTATCATTTACAATCAAATTTTCATTAATTTTATTGAACCAGATTTTATGGAAAATATGATGAAGGTTGGTGAACAAAAAATGTTAGAACAAAATCCTAATATGACAGATGAACAATTAGAAATGGCAAAAGGTATGCAAGAAAAAATGTCTAGCCCTCTAATTGGAATTGCAATGGCAGTTATAGGTAGTTTATTTTTCGGATTTATAATCTCATTAATTGAAGGCTTAATTTTAAAAAGTCCTTCTGTAGAAGATTAATTAAAACATATTAAATGGATATATCAGTAGTTATTCCACTATTGAATGAAGAAGAATCTTTAAACGAATTACACAATTGGATTGCAAAAGTTATGCAATCCAATTGTTATTCTTATGAAATACTTTTTATTGATGACGGAAGTACAGATAACTCTTGGAAAGTTATACAAAACTTATCTGAACAAAATAGCAGTGTAAAAGGGATTCGGTTTCAAAAAAATTACGGAAAATCTCAAGCATTAAATGCAGGTTTTAAAGAAGTTCAAGGTGATGTAGTAATAACTATGGATGCCGATTTACAAGACAGTCCAGACGAAATTCCGGAGTTGTATAGCTTAATTAAAAATGATGATTTTGATTTAATTTCTGGCTGGAAAAAAAAGCGCTATGATTCTAAAATTAGAAAAAATATCCCTTCAAAACTCTTCAATGCTGCTGCACGAAGTACGTCTGGCTTAAAATTACACGATTTTAACTGCGGTTTAAAAGCTTACAAAAATGAAGTTGTGAAAAGTATTGATGTTCGTGGCGAAATGCACCGGTACATACCCGTACTTGCCAAAAATGCTGGTTTTTATAAAATTGATGAAAAAATTGTAGCGCACCAAGCAAGAAAATATGGAGTTACTAAATTTGGAATAGATCGTTTTATTAATGGTTTTTTAGATTTAATTACTATTTGGTTTTTATCGAAATTTGGAAAAAGACCAATGCATTTATTCGGCTTATTAGGTACTATTATGTTTATTATTGGGTGTACTTTTGCTTTTTACATTGGAATAGATAAGTTATTTTTAAACCCATCTGGTAGATTAATCACACAACGACCTCAATTTTATATCTCCTTGGCAACTATGGTTATTGGAACTCAATTTTTTTTAGCAGGGTTTTTAGGTGAAATTATTTTGAGAACAAAATCAAAGGAAAAGAGATATAAAATTTCAAAAAAAATCAATTTATAAAGTTTTAGAAAAGTATAAGTTTTCTAAAGTTTATAACAGTTAATAATAGTATTTTTACAAGATATTAAAAATGAAGAATATGACTATTTTAGAGAAAGCACAATTATGGTTAACAGACACATTTGATGCTACTACCCAAGAAGAAATTAAAAAATTAATTGCTAGTAATTCAGAAGTTTTAACAGAGAGTTTTTATAAGGATTTAGAATTTGGAACCGGTGGAATGCGCGGAATCATGGGTGCTGGAACCAATAGAATTAACAAATATACACTTGGTAAAGCCACTCAAGGCTTGGCAAATTATATTAAAAAATCATTTCCAGATAAAGGCCATAAAGTTGCGATTGCCTATGATTGTCGCCATAATAGCCAACAGTTTGCTAAAATTGTTGCAAATGTGCTTTCTGCAAATAATATTAAAGTATATTTATTTGAAGATATGCGTCCAACGCCAGAACTTTCTTTTGCTGTTAGACACCTAGGATGTGATGCTGGTATTGTATTAACTGCTTCACACAATCCACCAGAATATAATGGTTATAAAGTATATTGGAATGATGGTGGTCAAATAATACCTCCTGATGATGGGAATATTATACGAGAAGTAAATAGATTAGATTTTTCAGAAATTAATTTTAATGCCAATGAAAGCATCATTAAATATATTGGTAAAGACGTAGATGATGCATTTATAAAAGCTTCTGTAAAAAATGGAACTTTTAATGTTAATGGGAGAGATAATTTAAAAATTGTATTTACATCATTGCACGGTACATCTATAAAATCTATACCTGATGCTTTAGCAAAAGCAGGTTATACCGATGTTCATATTGTAGAAGAACAACGTGAACCAAATGGTGATTTTCCTACAGTAGATTCTCCAAATCCTGAAGAGCCAGCTGCATTAAAAATGGCAACTGATTTAGCCAATAAAATTAATGCAGATATAGTTATTGGAACAGATCCAGATAGCGATAGAATTGGAATCGCTGTTAGAAATTTAGAAGGTAAAATGGTCCTTTTAAATGGAAATCAAACTATGAGTGTAATGACAAATTTCCTGATCAAAAACTGGGAAGCTCAAGGTAAATTAAATGGTAAACAATTTGTTGGGTCTACAATTGTGTCTACAAACTTAGTAAATGACATCGCTACAAGTTATGGTGTTGAATCTAAAGTAGGTTTAACAGGTTTTAAATGGATTGCCAAAATGATTAGAGATGCAGAAGGCAAACAAAATTTTATTGGTGGTGGTGAAGAAAGTTTTGGATATATGGTAGGTGATTTTGTAAGAGATAAAGACGCCGTTACAGCAACCTTATTAGCTTGTGAAATTGCTGCAAATGCAAAATCAACTAATAGTTCATTTTACAAAGAATTACTTTCAATTTATACCAAACATAGTTTCTATAAAGAACATCTAATTGCGATAGTTAAAAAAGGAATGGATGGAGCTGAGCAAATTAGTAAAATGATGGTAGAATTGCGTGAAAACCCAGTTACAGAAATTGATGGATCTAAGGTTAACCTTTTATATGATTACCAAGCATCGACTAAAACTAACTTATTAACAGGTAAAGTTGAACCAATTGAACTTGAAAAATCTAATGTACTAATCTATGAAACAATAGAAGGAACAAAAGTAGCTGCAAGGCCGAGTGGAACAGAGCCTAAAATAAAGTTTTACTTTAGTGTAAATACACCATTAGATTTAATTGAAAATGCAACCCAAATTGAAGCTAAATTAGATGCGAAAATTGAGCGCATAATTAAAGAAATGAAATTGTTTTAATGGAATATTTTAAAAAAATATTAAAATATGCAAAGCCATATCTTAAATATGCTTGGCTAAATGTACTTTTTAATATTTTATATGCCATATTTAATGTGCTCTCGGTATTGGGTTTTATACCTGTACTTGGAATTTTATTTGGACAGGAAGAAAAAGTATATGAAAAACCAGATTATGATGGCATATCATCTTTATTCAATTATGTTCAAGGTACATTAAACTATCAAGTAACTGATATGATGGCAAGTGGAGGTATTAATAAAGCCTTACTATTTATATGTATTTTATCGTTTAGTTTGTTTTTCTTTAAAAATCTATTTCGGTATTTAGCGTCATTCGTATTAGTATTTTTAAGAAATGGTGTTGTAAAAGATGTACGAGATAGTTTATACAAAAAAATTGTAGAACTACCTATCGCCTACTTTTCAGAAAAGAAAAAAGGTGATATTATTGCTCGTATGACGTCTGACGTTCAGGAAGTTGAAGTGTCTTTTTTAACATCTTTAGAAACAATAGTTCGTGAGCCATTGACTATTATTCTTACGTTAATATCCATGTTTGCAATAAGTGCAAAACTCACCTTGTTTGTGTTTATATTATTGCCTGTATCTGGTTTTATAATTTCGGCAGTAGGAAAGAAATTAAAAGCAAATTCACTCTTAGCTCAACAAGAAACTGGTAATTTTTTATCTTTTATTGAAGAAACTTTAACAGGGTTACGTGTTATTAAAGGTTTTAATGCTGAAGATAAGATTGAAGCAAAATTTAATAAATCTACTACAAAGTTTAGAAATTTAATGACGAGTGTTTTACATCGTAAAACATTGGCCTCACCTATGAGTGAATTTTTAGGATCAGCAACTATCATTGCAATTTTATGGTATGGAGGTAGATTAGTTTTAGGTGAAAATAGCGATATGACGCCTCAAGAATTTTTTGGATATATTGGTTTGTTTTATTTGGTTTTAAATCCTGCAAAAGCTATATCTACGGCTTTTTATAATATTCAAAAAGGAAATGCTTCAGCTGAACGTATTTTAACTGTATTAGAAACCGAAAATAAAATTACAGACAAACCAAATGCTTTAAAAAAAGAAACATTTGATAATGAGATATCTTTTGAGAATATTTCTTTTAAATATAAAGATGAATATGTCTTGCAAGATTTTTCACTAACAATTCCAAAAGGGAAAAAAGTAGCACTAGTTGGGCAATCTGGAAGCGGAAAATCTACCCTAGCAAATTTAATAACTCGATTTTACGATGTAAATAAAGGAACTATTAAAATTGATGGAATCGATATTAAGGAAATTAAGCAAAAATCATTGAGAGGTTTAATGGGTATTGTAACTCAAGAGTCCATTTTATTTAATGACACTATTAAAAACAATATTAGCTTAGGTGTAAACAAAACTACAGATGAAGAAGTGATTGAAGCATCAAATATTGCTAATGCACATGAGTTTATAAAAGATTTACCACAACAATACGAGACAAATATTGGTGATAGTGGAAATACGCTTTCTGGTGGTCAAAAACAACGTTTAAGTATTGCACGTGCAGTACTTAAAAATCCGCCAATCATGATTTTAGATGAAGCGACTTCTGCATTAGATACAGAAAGTGAACAATTAGTACAAAAAGCATTAGAAAAAATGATGGAAAATAGAACATCATTAGTTATTGCTCACCGCTTATCTACAATTCAAAAAGCTGATTTAATTGTTGTACTCAAAAAAGGTAAAATTGTAGAACAAGGAAAACATGAGGAACTATTAACTAAAAAAGGAGAATACTTTAAGTTAGTTACCATGCAATCGTTTTAATACCTATTAGTTCCCAATTACTTTAAGTCCTAATTTTTCTGCTCTTTTAAGCATAAAATTATATGCTTCATCGTAGTTATTGGCTATTTCACCTTCAAGGATAGCTTCTTTTATAGCATCTTTAATTTGACCTATTTCACGACAAGGCTTTAGATTAAACGTTTCCATAATCAACTCACCAGATATAGGAGGTTGAAAATTACGAACATGGTCCCGCTCTTCAACTTCTTTAATTTTTTGACGAACCATTCTAAAATTATGATGGTACTTTTTAAACTTTATAGGGTTTTTAGTTGTAATATCTGCTTCACATAATGTCATTAAACTATCTATATCGTCGCCAGTATCAAAAATTAATCGTCGCACTGCTGAGTCAGTAACATCAGTCGCTAATACAATAGGGCGAGAACTTAAATACACCATTTTTTGAACAAACTTCATTTTATCATTCAAAGGCATTTTTAAACGTTTAAATAATTTATACACCATTTTTGCACCAACAAATTCATGACTATGAAAAGTCCAGCCAATAACCTTATCAAATTTTTTAGTAGGAGCTTTTCCAATATCGTGTAAAAGTGCTGCCCAACGCAACCATAAATCATCTGTATTATTAGAAATATTATCCACAACTTCTAATGTATGATAAAAATTGTCCTTATGTTTTTGCCCTTCAACTTCATCAACACCTTTCAAATCGGTCAATTCTGGTAAAAATCGTTCTAATAAATTTGTTTGATCCAGTTGTAAAATCCCAATTGATGGCACTTTGGAGAGCATTATTTTATTGAATTCAGTTATAATACGTTCTTTAGTAATAATATCTAAACGACTTGCATTATTCTTAATTGAATTTAACGATTCTTTTTCAATAGTAAAGTTCAATTGGGACGAAAAACGTATCGCTCTCATCATACGTAAAGGGTCATCTGAATAGGTAATATCTGGGCTTAAAGGTGTTTTTATAAGTTTATTTTGTAAATCATTCAACCCATTAAAAGGATCTAATAACGTCCCATAATTTGCCTTGTTTAAACTTAATGCTAGGGCGTTAATAGTAAAATCACGTCTATTTTGATCATCTTGCAAAGTCCCATCTTCAACAACCGGATTTCTACTATTCTCATTATAAGATTCCTTTCTAGCTCCAACAAATTCAATTTCAATAGTATTAAAGCGCAGCATAGCAGTGCCATAGGTTTTAAAAACTTGCACTTTTGGCTTATTAGGTAATAATTTCGCTACCTCTTGAGCTAATTCAATTCCACTTCCAACTGCCACAATATCAATGTCATCAGGTGTACCTCGTTTTAAAAAATAATCACGTACAAAGCCACCAATAACATAGGTTTCTAATTGTAAATTAGTTGCTGCCTTTGATATAAATTCAAAAACTGGAAGATTTAGAGCATCCTTATGGATATTTTGTGTCGACATAGATTACTAGCAAAATACTATTTTTTCAATACTAATACCTACTTTAATAAAGTACCAATTAGGATTAACTACTTTGCGCTGCAAATTTACAATATAGTATAAGCTATCCAAAATTAGAAACTCAATTTATTAAAAACATTTTAGAGTTTAATTTCAAATTATTTACAAATTAAGTATTTAAAAAATATAATTGAATAAAATTATTTTAGAAGTAACTATAATTTTCCAAATATCTTATGAATCTTTAATCGCCTTAAAAAAGATAGTTTCCTTTTACTTGGAACTCCATTTTTTGAAATATAAGTTGAAACCGCTTCGACCATTCTTAATGCGGATTTTCCATCGTTATACGGATGATATTCTTGTACAATATTCATCCTTTCTTCTCTAAATTTATCTTCTTGTAAATTCGACTTTACCTTTTCAGCTAAGTTTTCATACTCATTTGAGTTATCCCATTGAATAGCTCTGGAAGAACATTTGTAGGTGATAACAGGCTTGTCTAATAATAAAAATTCATAAACGACGGAGGATGTATCACTAATCATAATATCAGCCATTAATAAAAACTTAATTATGTTTCTTTCTTCTTCTATAATTATGTTGGTAGTATCTTTAGCTAATTTATTATAAATATTTATTAAATCAGTGGCCATTAAATCATGAAATTTAATTAAAATTAAATATTCTTTATTTTTAGCTAAATCATTAAACTCATCAATTAAAAATTGTGCTGATGTTAATGATGGTGAAAATGTTGGTGCGTATAAAACAATTTTCTTAGCATTATGTTCCTCTAATAATTTACGTTTTACCACATCATATTTATGAAGCTCTTTTCCGTAAATATCTAACTTTGGCCAACCAGTTTCAACAACATCAAAGTTTTGAAATTTATTTTTTAATTCAATAAATTTTTTAGTGAAATATGGGCCTTGCGTTAAATATAAATCAAAATAATGACGTATTCTAAAATGACCTTTTTTTTCGCCCGCTAAACCGTGAAACACCTGCACTTTCACCCCTCTTAAATAATATGGAACTTCGTTACCAGGTACAAAAATCGCATCGCTATTAAATGCCATAACTTCTTTCACGACAGAAGTAAAAGGTTCATTCTTGAATGGGAATTTTTCCTTTAATGAACCTTTAACAAACCATAAATATTCAAACTTTTTTTCTTTTAAAACCATCATAATAGGTTCTAAAATTCCAAATGCATACGGATTTTGGCAAAAAAGTACTGTTTTCATAGTTATAAAGCTACACTATATTGTTTGCATTTTTTAAATCTTCCTTAAAATCAACTTCAATACAATTATAGTTAGAAATATCAATGGCTTTAACTTTTAAACTATTTTCAGCAATTGCCATTTCTAGCCCTTTTTCAAAATAATCATTGGCATCACATCTTTCAAGTTGATTTATAAAAACTTCTAAATCATTAGAACTTATAAAATTAATTCCAACGGCTTCTCCTAATCCATTTTTAACTTCTTTTGAAAGTTCTTTTACAAAGTTATTTTCAAGTGTATATTTTACCTCTTCATCTGCTACACTTGATGTGTTAACGGCAATAAATGAGTTATTATTTTTAATATCATCTTGTAAAACTGACAGTAAATTATCATCAAAAACAACATCACCATTAAACCATAAAACTGATTTTCCCTTGTGTTTTTTTAACGCTTGAAGTAAACTTTTAGAAGTATTTGTTCTATCAAAAAAAGGATTATAAACGTAATTCACTTCTGGAAAACGTTCCATAATTAAATCTTTTTTAAACCCTACAACTGTTGTAACATCATTAATATCAAAATACTTTGTAATATTTTTAAGTTGTTTTGCCATAATACTTTCTCCATCTTTTAATGGAGTTAATGGCTTTGGAAAAGGGTTTCCAAGTCTGGAGCCTATGCCGGCTGCTAAAATAACTATTTTCAAATGTTCTATTTTTGCTATTAAATATTTTTAGCAAAAATAGAACATTAAAATTTAATCATATGACTATTTAATAAATGTTAAACAGCAACGTCATTTTCACGAAGTGCATCATTTAGCGAAGTTTTTTTATTGGTGCTTTCTTTTCGCTTCCCAATAATCATAGCGCAAGGCACATTAAATTCACCAGCAGGAAATTGCTTTTTATAACTACCTGGTATCACAACAGAACGCGCAGGAACTCTACCTTTTATTTCAACTGGTTGCTCTCCTGTAACATCAATAATTTTAGTAGATGCTGTTAAAACAACGTTTGCACCTAAAACTGCCTCTTCTTCTACTCTAACACCTTCAACTACAATACAACGAGAACCAATAAAGGCATTATCTTCAATAATTACGGGTGCAGCTTGTAAAGGTTCTAAAACTCCTCCAATTCCAACTCCCCCACTTAGATGAACATTTTTACCAATTTGAGCACAACTCCCAACAGTTGCCCAGGTATCAACCATAGTTCCCTCATCAACATACGCCCCAATATTAACATAACTTGGCATTAAAATTGTTCCGCTTGAAATATACGACCCGTAGCGCGCAACCGCATGTGGAACAACCCTAATTCCTTTTTCTTTATATCCAGTTTTTAAAGGAATTTTATCATGATATTCAAAAATTCCTACTTCCATAGTTTCCATTTTCTGAATAGGAAAATACAACACAACAGCCTTTTTTACCCATTCATTTACTTGCCAACTATTATTTTTTGGTTCTGCAACTCTTAAAGCTCCAACATCTAATAAACTAATAACTTTTCGAATTGCATTTTGGGATTCTTTTTCTGCTAATAATTCTCTGTTATCCCAAGTTTGCTCAATAATTTTTCTTAAAATATCCATGTACAAAATCTTATAAGCGCAAATATAAAGTTTAAATTAATTATTCAATTCAAAATCATTAAATTTACACAATTTAAATATTTATGTTAATAATTTGGGACGTATTTTAGCTTTTGATTTTGGAGAAAAGAGAACCGGTATTGCCGTTACAGATGAGTTAAAACTTATTGCTTCTGGATTGACAACAGTTGAAACTAAAAAAATTTTCTCCTTTTTAACTAATTATCTTAAAAATGAAAATGTTGAATTATTTATTGTTGGTGAACCAAAGCAATTGAATAATAAAGAAAGTGAAAGTGAAAAGTTTATTAAACCATTTATACTAAAGCTTAGTCAAACTTTTCCTAAAATACCAATAAAGCGCGTAGATGAGCGATTCACTTCAAAAATAGCATTTCAATCTATGATTGATAGTGGTCTGACAAAAAAACAACGTCAAAATAAAGCACTTATAGATGAAATTAGTGCGACTATAATATTGCAAACATATCTTCACCAATTTTAAATTATGATTAGAACATTAACGGTCTTTTTTAAAAGAAAGTTCAGAAGAATTTTTAAAAATCAGCTGAGTAAAAAAGATATAAAATTGTTAAAAAATAAAAATTTTGTAATAATTTCTAATAATTGCTGGGGTGGTGAAGTTTATAACTGGTTTAAAAGACCCTATAACTCTCCATTTGTTGGATTATTTCTTCATGGTCCTTGTTATATTGAATTACTCTCACATTTTGATTATTATATGTCACTAGACTTAACTTTTGTTAAATCTTCAAAATATTTAAAGACTGATCCAAATTACCCAGTTGGAAAATTGAATGATATAGAAATACATTTTTTACATTATAAAGATGAAGAAGAGGCTTTCTCCAAATGGGAACGGAGAAAAAAGAGAATGTTCGATGAAACTAGCAAAAACAACTATTTTTTTAAAATTTGTGATTTAAATGAAGGTACAGAAGAAATATTTAATAAATTTCATAAGCTACCTTTTAAAAATAAAGTTTCTTTTAGTATTCACAAATTTTCCTTTTTAAAAAATAAAAATCATATCAAAATTAAAGAATCGTTTAAAAGTAAAGGAATTACAGTGCCAAACGGTGTTAAACTGTATAAAATTACGTTTTTATACTTCGACATCCCAAATTGGTTAAACAATTAATTGTGCACTCTTTTTAATTAATGCACAAATATTTGTATTTTTGCAATCTCAAAAAAAGAAAATGATTTTACCAATTATAGCATATGGCGATCCAGTTTTAAGAAAAATAGGAGTTGATATAGATAAAGAATACCCAAACCTTTCTGAATTAATTGAAAATATGAAGGAAACTATGGTGAATGCACGGGGTATTGGCTTAGCTGCTCCACAAATTGGAAAATCAATTCGCCTATTCATTGTAGATACTTCACCCTTCCAAAAAGATAAAGATTTAGATGAAAAAGAGCGTGAATTCTTAACAAATTTTAAAAAAGTGTTCATCAATGCTAAAATTATTAAAGAAGAAGGTGATGAATGGGCTTTTAATGAAGGATGCCTAAGTATACCGGATATTAACGAAGACGTATTTAGAGAAGAAAAAATTACAATTGAATATTTTGATGAAAATTTTGAAAAACATGTAGCTGTTTTAGATGGTTTAGCGGCAAGAGTCGTTCAACACGAATATGATCACATTGAAGGCATCTTATTTACTGACAAAATTTCATCATTAAAAAAACGATTGATTAAAAAGAAATTAGAAAACATTTCAAAAGGGAAAATAAATCCAGATTATAGAATGAAATTTCCCTCATTAAAAAGAAAATAAATATATGGAATTAAAAGATATAGTTGCAATTAGCGGAAAACCAGGCTTATACGAAATAAAGGCTCAATCTAAAGGTGGAATTATCGTTGAATCTCTAATTGATTCAAAGAGATTTCCTGTAACCGTAACTCATAATATTAGTGCTTTAAATGAAATTGCAATTTATACGTATGAAGAAGAAATTCCGTTACGTATCATATTTAAAACTATTGGAGAAAAAGAAAATGGTAAAGAAGCAATCAATCCTAAAGAAAGTGGTAAAGTCTTATCTTCTTATTTTAGAGAAGTTTTACCAAATTTTGATGAAGAACGAGTTTATACTTCTAACATTAAAAAAATATTACAATGGTATAACATTTTAGCTTCAAAAAATTTCGACTTTACTTCTATAGTAGAAGAAGAGGAAACCGAAGAAGCATAATCTATGAATACTAGAGAGCAACAGCTGCAAGCATTTGGAAGATTATTAGATATAATGGATGAGTTGCGCTCTAAATGTCCGTGGGATCAAAAACAAACATTCGAATCGCTGCGACATTTAACAATTGAGGAAACCTATGAACTAGGTGACGCCATTTTAAATAATGATTTGCAAGAAATCAAAAAAGAATTAGGAGACGTTTTACTTCATATTGTTTTCTACGCAAAAATTGGATCTGAAACAAACGATTTCGATATTGCAGATGTAGCAAATTCTATTTCTGAAAAACTTATTCATCGTCATCCACATATTTACAGTGATGTAAAAGTAAAAGATGAAGAAGACGTAAAACAAAACTGGGAAAAATTAAAATTAAAAGAAGGTAAAACATCTGTTTTAGAAGGTGTTCCTAAATCATTACCTGCAATGGTAAAAGCTAATAGAATTCAAGATAAAGTTGCAGGAGTAGGATTTGATTGGGAAAAGCCAGAACAAGTTTGGGAGAAAGTACAAGAAGAGCTTGCAGAACTAAACGCTGAAGTTGAAAAAGGTAATACTGATAAAATTGAAGCTGAATTTGGTGATGTCCTTTTTTCAATGATTAATTACGCTCGTTTTATTCATGTGAATCCTGAAAATGCTTTAGAACGAACCAATAAAAAATTTATCAATCGTTTTCAATTTTTAGAATCAGAAGCAAAAAAAATAGGAAAAGATTTACACAATATGTCTTTAGCTGAAATGGATATTTTTTGGAACCAATCAAAAAAATTCTATAAATAATAGTAAATTAGCATAGGTGAAAATATTACTATGCAATTAAAAGCTAAAAATCCTGAAGAATATATTGCTCAAATTCCAAAGTTGAGAATTCCCTATTTTAGTAAATTACGTGAAACAGTTCTAGCTAATATACCAAAAGGGTTTCAAGAACAAATAAGTTATGGAATGATAGGTTATGTAGTCCCTAAAAGTATCTATCCAAATGGATATCATTGTGATACAAGTTTACCATTGCCCTTTGTAAATATTGCTTCTCAAAAAAACTTTATTGCTTTATACCATTTCGGAATTTATGCCAATAAAGAAATACTTGATTGGTTTGTTAATGAATATCCTAAACACAGTAAACGAAAATTGGATATGGGAAAAAGTTGTATTCGTTTTAAAAACCCTGAAGAAATTCCTTTTGAATTAATTGCCAAATTAATGCAAAAAATAACAGTTGATCAATGGATCAACATCTACGAAAAAAATATAAAAAAATAATGGAAAAAGTACTAATAATAACTGGCGGAAGCAAAGGTTTGGGACTTGGTATTGCAAAAAAATATCATAAAGAAGGATATCGCGTGATATCTATTTCAAGAAGTAAAATTGAAAAATTATATTTATTTGAGCAATATCAATGTGATTTAAGCAAATCAGAGTCTATTCAACCTGTAATAACAGAAATATTTTCGCATTTAGATAGAAACAATACTTCAAATTTAACGCTAATAAATAATGCTGGTGATTTGGGTACAGTAAACACTATAGATCAAATCTCGTCAGCTAATATTGCCTATACAATTCAAGTTAATTTAACGGCCCCATTAATTTTAAATTCATTATTTATTAAATTATCAAAAGATTGGACTTGTAAAAAACAAGTTTTTACTATTTCTTCTGGTGCAGCAATAAATCCTTATGAAAGCTGGTCAATGTATTGTTCTTCAAAAGCTGGTGTAGATATGATGACAAAAGTTATAGCTAAAGAACAAAAGGAGTTAAAACACGGAGTCAGTTTTGTTTCTATTTATCCGGGTGTTGTGGATACTGACATGCAAACCGTCGCGCGAAATACCCCAAAAGAAAATTTTAAATCGGTACAACGCTTTATAGATTTTTACGAACACGGAGATTTATTATCCCCAAAACAAGTTGCGGAAAATATTTATAATTTAGATACATCCGGAGAATTAAAAAGTGGTCGCATTTTAGATATTCGAAACACGTAATATTTT
>NZ_JABDRI010000026.1 GCF_013041805.1 Lutibacter sp. | reverse complement strand
TTAATGAAATTTTTTACCCAAATTCTAATATCTATATTTTTGATAGGTTTGGAAAATTAATTACTCAAATTAACCCTGAAGGAAATGGCTGGAATGGCATATTTAATGGGCAACAACTTCCTGCAACCGACTATTGGTTCTCTGTAGAATTAATTGATCTCAATGGAAAAATTAGAACCAAAAAAGGAAACTTTAGCTTAATTAGAAGATAAAATGCTAATTATTTTTTAAAGGTAATTTTCACCATTTTGCATAAAAATCATATATCCGAAGAATTCAACTACCTTTGCAAACTTATTTGAAATACATGAAATTTACAGACTTAGGAATTATTGAGCCAATCTTGAAAGCTTTACAAGATGAAGGTTATACACACCCAACACCAATTCAGGAAAAATCTATTCCTATTTTATTAGAGAGAAAAGACTTATTAGGCTGCGCACAAACAGGAACAGGGAAAACAGCTGCTTTTACAATACCTATTTTACAACACTTATACAATAGTAAAAATGACTACGTAGGTAAACGGAAAGTTAGATCGCTGATAGTAACCCCTACAAGGGAATTAGCTATCCAAATTTCTGAAAATATTACAGCCTATGGAAAATATACTGGAATTAAAAATGTAGTAATTTATGGTGGTGTAAAACAAGCTGCTCAAACTAATGCTTTAAGAAGTGGAACAGATATATTAGTTGCTACACCAGGACGCTTACTTGATTTAATTTCTCAAGGCTATATTACATTAAAGGATGTAAAATATTTTGTACTAGATGAAGCTGACCAAATGTTAGATATGGGGTTTGTTCATGATATTAAAAAAATTATTTCGAAATTACCTGTAAAAAGACAATCACTTTTCTTTTCGGCAACAATGCCAAATGCAATTATAGATTTATCGGGTAAAATTCTTGGAAACCCCCAGAAAGTAACTATAAAACCAAAACAAGCGACTGCCGAAAAAGTTGAACAAGCTATTTATTTTGTAAGTAAGCCTAACAAACCTAAATTACTTATTCATATTATAGAAAATAACCCAAACTCTTCTGTACTTGTTTTTTCGAGAACAAAACATGGTGCAGATAAGATTGTTCGAGTTTTAGGAAAATCACATATTAAAGCGGCAGCCATTCATGGAAACAAATCGCAAGGTGCTAGACAACGTGCGTTGGGGAATTTTAAAAAGGGTGAACTAAATATTCTAGTTGCAACAGATATTGCTGCGAGAGGTATAGATATTGATGAACTTTCTCTAGTTATAAACTTTGATTTACCAAATATTCCAGAAACATATGTACATAGAATTGGTAGAACAGGTCGTGCAAAAGCAAGTGGAATTGCCTTGTCTTTTTGCAATGCTGAAGAAAAAGCATATTTAAAAGATATTCAAAAGTTAATTAGTCAGGAGATTCCTGTGATTTCAGAACATCCATTTATTGATGATGGTATAGAAGATGCTCCAATTCCAAAAGGACCTTCAAAAAATCAAAAGAAAAAAATACAACGACGCTCAGAAAACAAACCTAAAGAAGGTGAGGAAACTAATAAAAAAAAGCGGTGGAGACCTTATTCTAAAAAACGACGTTAATTCTATTTTCTAGTTTAAAAAGCCCATAATAACATACAATAATGTAGTGATTAAACCTCCTATTAATGCATAAGGAAGTTGGGTTTTTACGTGATCAATGTGATCACTTGCCGATGCCATAGACGAAATTATTGAAGTATCTGAGATAGGTGAACAATGATCTCCAAAAACACCTCCCCCTAATGTTGCTGCAATTACCAATGTTATATTCGCTTCTTGAATGGTTGCCATTGGTAAAGAAATGGCTATCATTATGGCAAATGTACCCCATGAAGTTCCTGTTGAAAAAGCAATAAACGAACTGATAACAAAAACAATAGCAGGTAAAAATTCTGGAGAAAGCCAATCTTTCGAAACATTCGCTATATATTGACCAGTACCCAATTGGTTACAAGCTTCTCCAATTGCGAATGCAAGCATCATTAATAATGCTAATGGCATTAGTTCACTAATTCCTTTTAGTGTTAGATCTACCATTTCTTTTGTTTTCATAATACCTTGTGCTCGATATAAAATCATTGCAACTAAAATAGCTGTAAGTACTGCATATAAAACAGATGAAGACCCAGAGCCTTTTCCTATTGCTTGTGATAAATGATCCCAAAAAGAGCTATATGTTTCTACATTACTCCACCCTGTATATGCTAAATTAATTGGCATCATTAGAACCATTGTAACTAATGGTATTACCATATTATATGCTTTTGCTTTGATACCCTCTTTCGGTGGATAGGAAGTAACTGTATCAGAAATCATTGGCTTTGAACCCTTATTCATTAACTCACCTGTTTCTTTTGTCCGTTTTTCAGCTTTTGCCATTTGGCCAATATCTTTTTTAAATATAATTACAAAAGCCAAAATTAAAAGTGCAACAATTGGGTAGAAATTGTATTTTATAGAAGATATTAAAGTTGCAAATGGATGCTCAATGCCTTGCGTGATTAACAAACCCATTATAAAAGCTCCCCATGCATTAAAAGGTATAAGAATTGAAGTAGGTGCAGAACTAGAATCAGCAATATAAGCTAGTTTTTCTCTAGGTATTTTTAACTTATCAAAAATGGGGCGATATAACGTTCCAACTGTAAGTGAACTAATACTTGTTTCTACAAATAAAATAATCCCTGTAAACATTGCTAATAATTGAACAATTACTCTACTATAGCCAGTTTTCTTTTTTTCAAAATAAGAAATTAAAACATTCAATTTATTTACAAAACCTTCAACACCTCTAGAAAATTGAATAAAAAGTAGGAGTGCTCCAACTAAAGCACTAAACATAATTGTTCTAGTATTTCCTTCAGATTTAAAAACATTTACCATTCCCTCAATAGCAGCTAAGGTTCCAGTTAAGAAATTCCAATCATTCATAATAATCCAAGAGAACCAAATACCAAAAAATAAAGCGATATAAACTTGTTTAGTTCTTAATGCAAAAATGATTGCTATAATGGGTGGTAATATTGATAAAAAGCCGTAATCGTTCATTGAGAATAGAGTGAAAAATTGACTAAAAATATGATGTTTTATGAAAAAAAGTTATTTATTTCGGACATAAATTAATTTAAAACGACCACTTGTTTTATCTCTCTGTTCAATTTCAAACTGATTTAATGATTTAAAAAGTGGTGTTAATTTCTGAAATCCAAAATTTCGTGCATCAAAATTAGGTTGTTTTTTCAAAATTAGTGAACCAACATCTCCCATAAAAGCCCAACCATCATCATCAGCGGCAGCATCAACTGAATTTCTTAAAAACTTAATAACTTTAGGTGTAATTTTATCAATATTAGACTTTTTAGTATTTACTTTTCCTGTAGAAACATCATCTTCAGTTTGTAAAATTTCCAAATAAATAAATTTATCACAAGCTACAATAAACGGGTTTGGAGTTTTCTTTTCTCCAATACCATAAACTACTAATCCCTCTTCTCTTAGTCGTGTTGCTAATTTTGTAAAATCACTATCTGATGAAACCAGGCAAAAACCATTTACTTTTTCTGAATATAAAATATCCATTGCATCGATAATCATTGCCGAATCAGTTGCATTTTTACCTACAGTATAACCATATTGTTGAATTGGTGTTATCGCATTTTCTAATAAAACGTTTTTCCATTTTGATAATTGCGGCTTCGTCCAGTCGCCATAAATACGCTTTATGGTTGGTGTACCATACTTCGTAATTTCTTCCATCATTTCTTTAATGTACTTTGAAGGAATATTATCCCCGTCAATAAGCACAGCTAGTTTTAATTCTTTTATCATATTTTATAAAGGTACTGAAAAATTATTTCTATTTTTTTTAATTTTAAGTTCTAAATATTGTTTTACTTTAGCAACCTATATGATTTCTAAAAATACAGATAAAGAGCAGCCTAATAATCCTCTTCATGGCGTAAAATTAGCTGAAATTTTACAATATCTAATTTCAGTTTATGGTTGGAATGAATTAAGTAATAGAATTAATATCAATTGCTTTAAAAGTAATCCTACTATAAAATCTTGTCTTACATTTTTGCGAAAAACTCCTTGGGCAAGAACCAAAGTAGAAAATTTATATTTAAAATCTATACAAAAATAAAAAAGGCAACCAATTGGTTGCCTTTTTATTTTAATTATTCTTCATAATATCTTCTAGTTGGCGGATTATTGAATAAAATTCCACCTGCTTCTTCAAATTCTTTTTCTAAAGCAGGAAGTTGTGCTTCAAACAAATTGTTTAATGTTGTTTCCTGATTTTTAAAAGCATCTTCAGCCAATTTAAACTGTTCTTTTTGTGCTCCAGTAATATCTACTTGTGCAGAAGAAGTTGTATATAAAGCAAATCTAATTCTGCTCAATACTGAGTTTTTCGCTCCAAAACCACCTTCAATAACTTTAGAAACTTTATCAATTTCCTTTTCAAAAGTATTTAATTTATCTACTAAAACATTTGCTTCAACAGCTGTATTTGCAAGTATTTTTTTCATGTTTTCAACACGAGTATACATCTCTTTAATTTTACCTCTTGTTGAAGTTACTTTAGCATTAAGACCAATAACCTCTTTTTGAAAATTAAAATTAGCTGTATAATTTGGTGTTCCAAGTGCATTTGGAATTGAAATGACAGAAAAAGGTTTTTCTTCAATAACCCTTGTAAATTTTCCATCAATATTTTTATCTATAGCCAATTTATAATCTCCAGGAGGAACTTTTGCTCCACGATTAGTTAAATAAGATAAATTCCAACTAATACTATTGTAGCCACTTTTAAGAGGTGCAGTTAATTTTCGCATAATATTGCCCGCATCATCATAAATAGTAAAAATTAATGTAGGTTTAGTTTCTTCACTTTCGGCCAATAACTCTTCTTCAGTTGGATAACTAAATTTTCCTGATTTTTCCGCTGCTTTTTGGGCCTTCATTCTTTTTTGCTTTAAAGTTTCGTGCCCACTTTTAATATAATATTCAAATGTAGCTTCAGGATCTGGGTTTGGCGTTCTAAAATGAACATCTCCTTGATAATTTAGATTGCTTGAAGGAAAATATAACAAGGCATCATTGATATCAAAAACGTGTGCTTCTTTATTATTTACATCTTCACTTATTTCACGTAAAGCTGAGTAATTATCTAACACATAAAATCCACGTCCAAAAGTTGCTACAACCAAATCGTTTTCACGTTCTTGAATTGTTAAATCTTTTACTTGAATAGGAGGAATTCCATTTTTAAGTTGCACCCATTTTTTTCCACCATCAATAGTTGTCCAAACTCCCCATTCTGTTCCAATAAATAAGATATTAGGGTTTTTAAAATCTTCTTGAATTACATAAACCGTTCCTTTAGGTAAATTAGAAGCAATTGAAGTCCACGTTTTACCTTTATCGGTACTTTTTATTAAATATGGAGTAAAATCGCTGCTATTTTTTCTTCCATCAAAACAAGCATATACAGTACTTTCATCGTGTTGTGAAGGTAATACATAATTTACAAATGTCATGTTAGGAACACCTGGGAAAGTTTCATATTTTGTCCAATTTCCACCATCATTTTCAGTAATCCAAATCAACCCATCATCTGTACCTGCATAAAGCATTCCCTGTTTTAAAGGAGATTCTGCAAGTGCAAATATATTCCCGAATTTTGATGTTGATAAATTTTTGGCTACAGCTTCAGGATTCCACATTTTTCCCATCATGGGTAAAGAGTTCTGGTCTATTTGACGGGTTAAATCACCACTTATTTTTTTCCAAGTTCCGCCCATATCTGTACTCTTCAATACATAGTTTCCGGCGATGTACAATGTTTTTGAATTAAATGAACTTAAAAAATATGGGGTGTTCCAGTTCCAACGATATTCTTCATCAATAGTTGGTTGTGGTTTTATTGAGACACTATTCCCTGTAGATTCATCATACCTTCTAATTCCACAATACTGTGATTCATGGTAAGATATATTTTGATTATTTGGATCAGGAATAGATAAATAACCATCACCACCAATTGTATAAGTCCAATCTGCATTTACCAAAGAACGCCTATGTGTTTGAGATGGCCCAAACCAAGAACCGTTATCTTGAGCTCCACCATAAATATTATAAAATGGGTAATCATTATCAACTCTTGCATGATAATATTGTGTAATTGGAAGGTTGCTCTTAAATTGCCAAGTTTTGGCACTATCGTATGATTCATATAAACCACCATCACTTCCCATAAGATAATGATTGGTATCATTTGGATTGATCCATAAAGCATGATTGTCAACGTGCTTATTACTACCCTCAATATTCTCCCAAGTTTTTCCACCGTCTTTAGAACGTCCAGCACGAGTATCCATTAAAATAACTACATCTTGATTGATAGGGTCAGCATAAATTTCATTATAATATTGTGGACTTCCAGCTACTTTATCACTTCGTTTTTCCCAACTTTCGCCCATATCAACCGAACGATAAAATCCTCCTTTACTTTCAGGAAGTTCAATTACGGCATATAAAATATTTGAATTCGCTGGTGATAATGCTAAACCAATTCTACCAACATCACCTTTTGGTAATCCTTTTTTTAATTTAGTCCATGATGCCCCAGCATCAACTGATTTATAAATTGCAGATTCTGGCCCTCCATCAATTTTTGAATACACTCTTCTTTCTCTTTGATGTGCAGCTGCGTATAAAATATCTGGATTTGTTGGATCCATTTCCATATCAGAAACTCCTGTATATTCTCCTATTTCCAGTACTCGATTCCATGTTTTACCACCATCAATAGTTTTATATAATCCTCTTTCCCCTCCAGGGCCCCAAGCTTGACCTTGAGCCGCAACATATACAACGTTACTATTACGAGGGTCAATCATAATTTTACCAATTTGTGAACTAGTTTTCAAGCCCATATTAGTAAACGATTTTCCTCCATCGGTAGTTTTATAAACTCCATCTCCATATGCTAAATTACGCTGAGAGTTATTTTCTCCTGTTCCTACCCATAATACATTAGAATTATTAGGATCCATAGCTAAACAACCTATTGAATAAACAGCTTGCTTATCAAAAATTGGTTTAAAAGTTGTTCCATGATTTACTGTTTTCCATAGACCTCCTGATGCTACTCCAACGTAATATTCAGAAAAATTGTCTGGGTTCACTGCTAAATCAGCAATACGACCAGAATAAGCTGCTGGTCCAACACTTCTAAATTTTAGCATATTTATCATTTTATCCGTAAGCTCAAATTTCTGATTATCAGCTGATTTGTTCTTTTTCCGTTGCGCAAAAGAATGCAAGGATGTAATTGTAAATAAAATTGTAAGGATTGATGTTAAAATCAAATTCCTTTTACTCATTTTTAGCATAATTTGTTGTTTATAATTAAAGACCCATAAAAATATATAAAATAATCTGATTTATCGCTATTTATCACATTTGTATGTAACAATAATGACTTACATATAAACAAAATATGAGTCATTTTTATGAGAAAATAATACGCATAAATATTGCTTATCTTTGTAAAAATTTAGTTTTAAAAATCACACATGCAATTCAAAGACTTACAGTTAAATAAACCAATTTTAAAAGCAATTTCAGTAAAGAAATACGAATTAGCTTCACCCGTACAAGAGCAAACTATTCCATTAGTTTTAGCAAAAAAAGACGTTATTGCTTCTGCTCAAACTGGGACTGGAAAAACTGCTGCCTTTGCATTACCAATTTTACAATTATTATTTGACAAACAAGATGCAGGTAAAAAAGCGAAAAAAATAAGAGCTCTCATTGTAAGTCCAACACGTGAATTAGCCATACAAATTGATGAAAGTTTTAAAGCCTATGGTAAATACACTAATTTAAGAAGTAGTGTTTTATTTGGAGGAACTTCAATTGAACCGCAAAAAGATGTACTAAAAAAAGGGGTTGATATTTTAATTGCTACACCGGGTAGATTGCTAGATTTACATAAACAAGATTGTGTTAATTTAGATTACGTTGAAACTTTTGTTTTGGATGAAGCCGATTTAATGTTAGATATGGGTTTTATTGATGATGTTAAAAAAATTGAGCGTTTATGTCCTAAAGAAAAACAAGTGTTACTGTTTTCAGCAACAATGCCAAACAAAATAGTTGAATTAGCAAACTCTATTTTAAAGAATCCTGTGACTGTTGATGTAACTCCAAAATCTTCAGCGGCTGAAAGTGTAAATCAACTATTGTACTATGTTCCCAAACAGAAAAAAATGGAATTATGTTTACACTTATTACGCAATAACATAAAAGGTGATATTCTTATTTTTAGACGTACCAAATTTGGAGTTGAAAAACTGGAAAAAATGCTAAAAAAGAATGGCTATAATGCAGATAGTATTCATGGTGACAAAACTCAAAGCGCAAGAGAAGATGCTTTAAACAAATTCAAAAGTAAAGAAGTAAATATTTTAATAGCTACTGATGTTGCTTCTCGAGGTATTGATATAAAAAATTTAGATGCAGTCATAAATTTTGACATTCCAAATGTTCCTGAAACCTATGTCCATAGAATTGGAAGAACTGGAAGAGCGGGAAAATTGGGTAGTTCTTATTCGTTTTGTGCTGCTGATGAAAAAACCTACATAACAACAATTCAAGCTTTATTAAGTTTTCCAATTTCAGTTGAGGAGAATCATCCATATCCATTAGACCCAAATGCAAAGCCTGAAGTTTATATAAAAAAGGGAAGTAGCCATAAGAAAAATAGAAAATCGGCTGCTTCAAAAAAGAATAAAAAACGTTGGTATTAATCTAGTACTATTTGTCATTCCATTCTTTTCGTTCTTGTGCTGTTAAAAAAGTCCAAGCAACAATTCGTGTTACTTTATTACCCTGATGCATTGGGATGGTTTTTATTTCAGTTGCACCTAATTTTTTTAAAGAGCTCAACATACTTTCTGCATTTTCTTTTTTTGAGACCAACGTAGTAAACCAAAAACACTGTGTTTTAAACATTGAGCTTTCATACAAATAAGTATGAATAAATGCTTTTTCCCCACCTTTATACCACAACTCTTGTTGTTTTCCGCTGAAATTTCGTGATTTAGTTGTTTTGTTAGTTCCCAAACCTTCTAATTTTCTAGCATTTGCTTCCATCGCTTCTTGTTGCGATTTGTAAAACGGCGGATTACACATAGCAGCAGAAAATTTATCAGTTTCATTTAAAATACCCAATAAAATATGAGTTGAATCTTTTTGATGCTTTAGCTGAATAGCTTCTGTAAGGGTATTCTTTTTTATAATTAGTTGAGCCCTATCCAACGATTTTTTATCAATATCAGTCCCAACAAATTTCCAATTATATTCGGCATTACCAAGTAACGGATAAATACAATTTGCACCTGTTCCAATATCTAAAATATTAGCATTCTCATCAATTCCTGAAGTTTTTAATATATCTGCTAAATAATGAATATAATCAACTCTACCCGGAATTGCTGGACATAAATTATCATCAGGGAAATCCCAAAAAGAAATATCATAAAATTTAAATAAGAGAGCAGTATTTATAGCTTTTACAGCTTTAGGGTTGGAAAAATCAATGGTTTCAGTTTCAAATTGATTCACAAAAACAAATTCATTTAAAGCTGGATATACTTCGCATAACTCCTTAAAATTATATCGATTCCTATGTTTGTTATTCAAATGTAATTGTTCCGCATTTTTTCCTTTAGTTCTCATATGACTCATTATATCACAAAAGTACTCTTTTTAAGTTTTAACATTAATTTATATTTACAAAATGAATAATCATTCGTTTTGAAAAAAGTTTTATATATATTTGCACTCAAAAAAATAGTATTTATGACTTCAAAAGCTTTAAACATTTGGAATGTACTAAAAATTGTAATTGCATTATTTATGATATTTGCTGGTGTACAACACTTTATAAATGCGAACTTCTTTATTCCATATGTACCCTCTTTTTTACCTTTAAAAATGACAATAATTTATGTCTCAGGTCTTTTTGAAATATTGGTTGGTTTATTCTTATTTACTAAAAAATATGCGTCATACGGAGCCATTGGGACATTAGTTTTATTGCTACTTTTTTTACCAATTCATATTTGGGATGTTATTACTGAAAATCCAGCTATTGGGAGCAAACAAGCTGCCTTAATTAGATTACCAATCCAATTTCTATTAATTTTTATTGTATGGAAAATAAAAAAATCAATTTCTCAAAATAAGTAAGCTTTATAATTATGGCTATTCGACAAAAATGCAATAAAAAGCGAATTGCTTTGCTGAATGCAACGCTCAATTTGGTGAACAATCAAGGTTTTCATGATGCTCCAATGAGTAAAATTGCAAAAATGGCTGGGGTTTCTCCTGCTACAATCTATATTTATTTTGAAAACAAACAAGATTTAATTAATAAACTATATCTAGAAGTAAAAGCTGCATTCAGTGTGCACGCTTTTAAAGATTCACATGAAGATTTACCTGTAAAAAAAGGCTTTGAATTAATTTGGTATAATATTGCCGACTTTAAATTAAATCATGTTGAAGAAGCTACTTTTTTATCACAATGTGACAATACACCAATGATTGATGAAGAAAGCAGACGTGAGGGCTTAAAGCATTTACAACCTTTATTAGATTTGTGGGAACGTGGGCAAAAAGAAGAAATTATAAAACCTCTTTCACCTTATATTTTATATGCTTATACCATTTATCCGTTAGCTTTTTTAACACTCATTCAGCAACGTAACTTTTGTCAGCTAAATAAAGAAATGCTTCATAATTCATTTCAAGCAGCTTGGGATAGTATAAAAGTTTAATAAAATTAATTCAAAAAGAACAAACATTCATTTTGTAAGAAAATGGGAAAGACAGCGATTATTTTAGGTGCATCAGGATTAACAGGATTAATACTTTTAAATAAGTTATTGGATGACAAACGATATACAGCAATTAAACTTTTTTCAAGAAAAAGAATAGAAGGTTTACCTTCAAAAGTAAATCAATATATTGGGAATTTGTTTGATTTAAAAAGTTTTAAAAAAGACTTTACAGGAGATGAAGTGTACTGCTGTATTGGAACAACTGCTAAAAAAACACCTAATAAAACTATTTATAAAAGCATTGATTATGGAATTCCTGTTGCTGCAGCTAAACTTTCAAAAAAAAATGGAATCAATACATTTTTAGTAGTTTCTGCATTGGGAGCAAATGCAAAAAGCAACATTTTTTATAACAGAACAAAAGGTGAAATGGAACGTGATGTTCTTTCAGAAAAAATTCAAAAAACATACATTTTGCAACCTTCAATTATTGGAGGAAATAGAAAAGAACAACGAATTGGAGAAAAGATTGGATTAGTTGTATTTAAATTACTTCAACCTTTATTCGTAGGAAACATAAAAAAGTACAGAATTACCGAAGCTGAACATATTGCAGTAGCGATGATAAAATTAGCAAATTCAACTTCAACAACACATATTATAACTTCAGAAAAAATAAAAGAAATAGCAACTAAATAAATTAAAAATATGGAATTATTAGATAAATTAAATTGGAGATACGCTGCAAAAGCCATGAATGGTAAAAAAGTGCCGCAAGAAAAAATTGATAATATTATTGAAGCTGCTCGTTTAGCTCCAACATCAAGTGGTTTACAGCCTTTTGAAATTATCGTAGTTAAAAATCAAGCTATTAAAGAAGCTATTCGGCCTGTTGCTTGGAATCAATCTATGATAACAGATTGTTCTCATTTGTTAGTGTTTGCCGCTTGGGATACCTACACAGAAGAACGAATAAATAAAATGTTCGACTTAACCAATGAGGTTCGTGGATTTAAAAACGAAGGTTGGGAAAACTACCGTAAAATGTTATTGGGTGCCTACCCTCAAAAAGATGCTGAAGAAAACTTTAATCATGCTGCAAAACAAGCATATATTGCCTTTTCAGCAGCTATTATTGCTGCAGCTTTCGAAGGTGTAGACAGCACTCCTATTGAAGGTTTTGATCCTGATGCCGTAGATAAAATTTTAGGGTTGCGCGAAAAAGGTTTAAGAAGTTGTGTGTTATTTCCAATTGGTTATAGAAATGCTGATAACGATTGGTTAGTAAACCTAAAAAAAGTGAGAAAAAGTAAAGAAGATTTAGTAACTGTAATTGAATAATTAATTTTAAAAAATACGATTATGAATAATTTTGATTTTAAAAATCCAACAAAAATACTTTTTGGAAAAAACCAAATAGAAAATCTTTCAAAAGAAATTCCTGAAAATGCCAAATTATTACTACTTTACGGTGGAGGAAGTATCAAAAAAAATGGTATTTACGAGCAAGTAAAAACAGCACTATCAAATTTTGAAGTACTTGAATTTGGTGGGATTCCTGCAAATCCTGAATATGCAGTTTTAATGGATGCTTTAACCATAATTAAAGAGGAGAAAATCACCTTTTTATTAGCTGTTGGTGGAGGTTCAGTAATTGATGGAACCAAGTTCTTATCGTCAGCTGCACTCTATAAAGGTGAAGATCCTTGGGAAATTTTAACTAAAAGCATTCCAACACAAAAAGGGATGCCTTTTGGAACCGTACTTACGCTTCCGGCAACTGGTTCTGAAATGAATTCTGGATCGGTAATTACACGAAAAGAAACAAAAGAAAAACTAGTAATGGGCGGCCCTGGTTTATTCCCGGTGTTTTCAATTTTAGACCCAGAAGTAGTTAAATCGATTCCTCAAAAACAAATTGCAAACGGACTTGCTGATGCTTATACACACGTATTAGAGCAATATATGACATATCCAGTACATGCACTTTTACAAGATCGTTTTGCTGAAAGTATTTTACAAACCCTTATTGAAGTAGCTCCAAGAATATTAAAAGACACTTCCGATTATAATGCTGCAGCTAATTTTATGTGGAGTTGTACCATGGCTTTAAACGGTTTAATTCAAAAAGGTGTACCAACTGATTGGGCGGTACATATGATGGGACATGAATTAACAGCTTTATTTGGCATAGATCACGCACGTACGTTGGCTATTATTGCTGAAAGTCATTATACATATAACTTAGAAACTAAGAAAGAAAAGCTAGCGCAATATGCTGAGCGTGTTTGGAATGTTTCTGAAGGAACTCTAGAGGAAAAAGCGTTGGCTGGAATTAAAAAAACAACTGAGTTTTTTCATTCATTAGGCATAGACACTAAACTTTCTGAATATACTAAAGATTATAAAGGAACGGCTGAAATTATTTCAAAACGTTTTACAGATCGAGGCTGGAAAGGATTAGGTGAACACGGTAAAGTAACTCCTAGTGATGTAGAAAAAATAGTTGAAATGAGTTATTAATAAAACTCTTACTTTAAATTTAAAAAGCTCTTTTAATAAAGGGCTTTTTTTGTTTGTATTAAACATTTTTGAAGCATTGCTATCGCAGTATCTATTGTGTCTTTTTTAGTTCGAATTGAAAGAATTGCCATTCGAATTACAAATTTTTGGTTTATTTTGGTGGTACTAAAAAACACATCACCATTTTCATGGATAAATTCAACTAACTTTTTATTAAATGTGTTTTCATCAATTTTTTCTGAAGGATACCAAAAATAACTAATGGTTAAATCTGGTTTAGGGCCAACTTTAAAACCGAGTTCAACTAATTTATTTCTAAAATATGCTGTGAGCAACAGTTTTTCTTCAAAACTAGCTTTAAAAGGTTCAAGCCCATGAATTTGTAAGGGCAACCACATTCTTAATCCTCTAAAATGTTTTGTTAATTCAGGTGAAACATCCGATGGATTAATTTGTACATCTGCTGAAATTGCATCTTGCATATAATCAGCGGTATAATGGTGCGAATGAAAAACAGCTTCTTTATCCTTAATTAAAACAGCTCCAATTCCATAAGGTAAGAATAACCCTTTATGTGGATCAACAACCAAAGAATCGGCTAATTCAATTCCTTTAAATAGCTGCTTTTTACTTTCTGCCAACACAAAAAATCCACCATAGGCAGCATCAATATGATACCATAAATTATTCTCTTTAGCTATTTCGCCAATTGCAGCTAAAGGATCAATTGCTCCTGTATCGGTGGTACCAGCAGTAGCAATAACCATAAATGGATTGAAACCTTTATTTATGTCTTGTTTAATTTTTTCTTTTAATTTACCTGTATCTATTTTTGAAAATTCATCTAAGTCTAATTTGCTAATCTTCAAATCTTCTAATCCAATAATTCGAAGTGCTTTATGAATACAATGATGTGCTTGCGGACTTAAATATAAAACACTTTTCTGTATTTTTTCGTTTTTAATTTTATGCTTATCGCGCGCGGCAGTTAATGCAATTAAATTTGCTATTGAACCACCTGATGTTAAATTTCCTACAGCACTTTTTGGAAACCCAAAAATAGATTTCATCCAATTTAATGTTTCATTTTCAATAGCTACGGCACCCGGTGAAGCATAATAAATTCCTGCATATTCATTTGTAACACTCGCTAAAAAATCAGCCAAAGCTGCAGTGTAAATACCACCTCCAGGCACATACCCTAGATGTTTACCAGAGGCTGGTTTAATTCCTTTTGAAACAACCTCTGAATTATATGTTGCTAAAATTTCAGATAAATTCTTTTTAATTGAATGAATAGTTAATTTGTTAAAATCAGGATTCCCTGAAACATATGCTGGGTAACTATCTAAATTTTCGATAAAATTATTTGCAAACTCACGAACTTGCTGATTTAGTTTTTCTCGTTCTTTAAAAGAAGGATTTAATTCTTGTGAAATTTTTTGTAATGCTGTTATTTCTGAAATTAATTCGTTCATAGGCACAATAACTATGTATTATTGTTTTAAATTAGTTCTTATTTTAGTAAGCTGTTTACCACAAATGGTGCACTCCGTTTTTAATGTAATTTTCATAAATACTTCTGATTTTATCCATATCAGGTGTTGAAATTACGCTTGACGAATCTAAATTTAAATTAGATTGCAATTGAGTAACATTAGAAGCTCCAGGAATAATACAGCTAACTTCGTTAAATGCTAAAATCCATTGTAATGCTTTATGAGTTAAATTTTGATCTGGAAAAAGTTGTTTTAATTCATCAACCGCTTTTAACCCTAATTCAAAATCAATACCTGAAAATGTTTCTCCTTTATCAAAAATAGCGCCTTCTCTATTAAAATTTCTATGATCATCTTTTAAAAAAGTAGAAGATTTACCAAATTTACCTGTTAACAAACCACTTGCTAAAGGCACACGAGCAATAATTCCAACATTTTTAGCTTTTGCTTCTTTAAAAAACAATTCACTTGGTCTTTGTCTAAACATATTAAAAATTATTTGAATAGTGCTAACTCCAGGATATTCTATAGCCTTTAAAGCTTCTTCCACTTTTGCTACACTAGCTCCATAATTTCTAATTTTTCCTTCTTCAATAAGTTTATCAAATAATTCAAATATTTCTGGACGATAATAAACCTCTGTTGGTGGACAATGTAATTGAATTAAATCAATTCTGTCAACGCCAAGATTCGATAAGCTATTTTCCACAAATTTTCTTAATACATCAACTTGATATGCATCATTTGTATGCGGATCTAAGAATCTACCGCATTTTGTTGCAATATATACCTCCTCAGACCTAGAACGAACAACTTTACCTACAGTTTTTTCACTTAATCCATTACTGTAAACATCCGCAGTATCAAAAAAGTTAACGCCATTATCAATCGCAGTGTTTAAAATTTCTTCCGCACTTTTTTGATTAAAATCACTACCCCATTTTCCTCCAACTTGCCAAGTTCCAAGGCTAATTTCTGAAACCTTTAATCCTGTTTTTCCTAATGTTCTATAATTCATGTTTTATACTTAAAGTTTTCTTATTTTTTTCCTCCAACAACAATTACAAATTCACCTTTTGGGGCTTTTTGTGTGAAATGTTCAATAACCTCTACAATAGTACCTCTTAAAGTTTCTTCATACAATTTAGTAAGTTCACGAGAAACAGAAATTGGTCTTTCTGAACCAAAATATTCAGCAAAATGCGTTAAGGTTTTTAATAATTTATGAGGTGATTCGTAAAAAATCATAGTTCTAGATTCTTCAGCCAATAAAATTAAACGGGTTTGACGTCCTTTTTTTACGGGTAAAAAACCTTCAAAAACAAATTTATCATTGGGTAAACCACTGTTTACTAGGGCGGGAACAAAAGCTGTAGCGCCAGGTAAACACTCTATTTCAATATCATTTTCAATGCAAGCCCGTGTTAATAAAAATCCTGGATCAGAAATTGCAGGAGTTCCTGCATCAGAAATCAAGGCAATATTTTCACCGTTCTTAATTCGTTGTACAATATTATGTACCGTTTTATGCTCGTTATGCATATGGTGGCTATGCATATGTGTAGAAATTTCAAAATGTTTTAATAATTTTCCACTTGTACGTGTGTCTTCAGCTAAAATTAAATCAACTTCCTTTAAAACCTTTATTGCTCTCAGTGTAATATCTTCTAAATTTCCAATAGGAGTTGGTACTAAATATAGTTTTGACATATTATATAGATTCAAAAGTTTCAACAGTTAAATTACTTATCACATTTCCGGTGTGTTTAATAGCTAAAGGCTCAAATAATAATACATGCACTTCTTCTTTTGCAATTGGTTTATGCTCGACACCTTTTGGAATAATAAGTAATTCTCCTTCTCTTAATTCAACTATTTTATCCCTAAATTCAATTTCTAAAGTTCCCTTTAAAATAAAAAAAAGTTCATCTTCATTCTCATGTGTATGCCAAATAAATTCACCTTTTAATTTGGCTAGTAATAATTGTTGACCATTTAATTCTCCAATTTTTTTAGGTGTCCAAAGCTCATTAAATAATTTGAATTTTTCAGAAATATTGATTGCATTCATTTTGCTAAAATACAAAGATTTTCAATGGTTTTTGTGTAACAAGTACCTATAAAATTTTAACAGATTTGAAAGTTGTGAATACTTACTATATATTATGTTTATATGAGCCATATTTTGCTAAAAACTCAAAAAATAGCTAATAAATTAACCTTCTAATTAGTTTCGGAACTGAAACACCCAAAAAAATAAACTTATTAATACAAACTATACTGTAAATCACTAAATTTGCACATTAAATTAAAATTGATACAATGTACAGAACACATTCAAACGGAGAATTACGATTAACAAATGTAGGTCAAGAAGTTACTTTGGCTGGTTGGGTGCAAAAAACGCGCGATAAAGGATTTATGATGTGGGTTGATTTACGTGACCGTTATGGAATTACACAATTAATTTTTGACGAAGAACGCACACCAAAAGAAATGATGGACAAAGCAAAAACTTTGGGTCGTGAATTTGTAATTCAGGTGAAAGGTGAAGTTATTGAGCGTATTTCAAAAAATAAAAATATACCAACTGGTGAAGTTGAAATATTAGTAAAAGAATTAACTATTTTAAATGGCTCAATTGTACCTCCATTTACTATAGAAGATGAAACTGATGGTGGTGATGAGTTACGAATGAAATATCGTTATTTAGATATTCGAAGAGCTCCAGTAAGAGATAATTTAATTTTTAGACATAAAGTTGCCATTGAGGTTCGTAAATATTTATCAGATAAAGGTTTTATTGAAGTTGAAACTCCTGTTTTAATTAAATCCACTCCCGAAGGAGCACGAGATTTTGTAGTTCCAAGTAGAATGAACGAAGGACAATTTTATGCCTTACCTCAATCTCCTCAAACTTTTAAGCAATTGTTAATGGTTGGTGGACTGGATAAGTATTTTCAAATTGTGAAATGTTTTAGAGATGAAGATTTACGTGCTGATAGACAACCAGAATTTACACAAATTGATTGTGAAATGGCGTTTGTTGAGCAAGAAGATATTTTAAATGCTTTTGAAGGCTTAACTCGTCATTTATTAAAAGAAATTAATGGAGTTGATGTTGCTGAGTTTCCAAGAATGACTTATGATGAGGCTATGAAAAAATATGGAAACGATAAGCCAGATATTCGCTTTGGAATGGAGTTTGGAGAATTAAACGAAGTAGCTCAACACAAAGAATTTAGTGTTTTTAATAATGCTGAATTAGTAGTTGGAATGGCTGTCCCTGGAGGAAGTTCATATACAAGAAAAGAAATTGATAAATTAATAGAATGGGTAAAGCGTCCGCAAGTTGGCGCATCAGGAATGGTCTATGTAAAATGCAATGAGGATGGTACTTTTAAATCATCTGTAGATAAATTTTACGATCAAGAAGATTTAACAAAATGGGCTGAAGCGACAGGAGCAAAAGCTGGAGATTTAATTTGTATTTTATCAGGAAATACAGATAAAGTAAGAACGCAATTAAGTGCTTTACGTATGGAATTGGCTGAGCGATTAGGCCTTCGTAAACCAACTGAATTTGCGCCATTATGGGTAGTAGATTTTCCTTTATTAGAATGGGATGAAGAAACTAAACGTTATCATGCAATGCATCACCCATTTACTTCACCAAAACCTGAAGATATGGCATTGTTAGATACCGATCCAGGAAAAGTGCGTGCTAATGCTTATGATATGGTATTAAACGGAAATGAAATTGGTGGTGGATCAATTCGTATTCATGATAAAGCAACGCAAGCTTTAATGTTTGACCACTTAGGTTTCACTCCTGAAGAAGCAAAAGAACAATTCGGATTTTTAATGAATGCCTTTGAATATGGCGCACCTCCACACGGTGGCTTAGCGTTTGGATTAGATAGATTAGTTGCTATTTTAGGTGGCCAAGAAACAATTCGTGATTTTATTGCATTCCCGAAAAATAATAGTGGTAGAGATGTGATGATTGATGCACCTTCAAAAATTGATGAAAATCAGTTAAAAGAATTAAATTTAAAATTAGATTTATAAACTTCTTAAAAAAAAGATTTAACAGCCTTGATATATAATATTGAGGCTTTTTTATATCTAATATATATTGATTATTCTAAAATTATTATAATTTAGAGCCGTGAGCAATTCAAAATATTTAGGAATTTTTAATTACGAATTTGATTGGTATCAACCAAAAAAATGTAATTCAACATGCACAACCAAAGAAAAGTGCTGTAAAAAGTTTAAGAAAAAAAAAGAAAAGCACTGTAAAAACTGCCCTAAGTTAGTAGCTTAATTCCTTTATTTTGATACTTTTGCATACTTATTTTTATAAAAATAAAAAATGTCAAATCGTTCTAAAATTTTGTTTCGTAAATTTTTAAAATGGAGATACCAAAACATCTCTAATAAACAATTTACACATATTGCAAGTGCTGTTATTGGTTTACTAGCCGGTCTTGGAGCTGTGACATTAAAAAACCTAACTCATTTTATACAACACTTATTAGAAGGAGAAATTATTAGTGATTTACACCATGCTTTCTATTTCATTTTTCCAATTATAGGGCTTTTATTAGTGTTAGTTATAATTAAATATTTTATTAGAAAAAAAGTTGGTCATGGAATTCCTTCCACTTTATATTCCATTTCAAAACAAAAAGGAATTATGCCTCGTCATCAAATGTGGTCTTCAATACTAACAGCTCCGTTAACGGTTGGATTTGGTGGTTCAGTTGGACTAGAAGGACCAACAGTTGCAACAGGTGCTGCTTTAGGCTCTAATTTCGCAAGGATTTTTCATTTAAACCAAACTACAAGAACATTACTAATTGGTGCTGCTGCCGCAGGAGCAATGTCTTCAATTTTTAAAGCTCCAATTGCTGCCATAGTTTTTGCTGTTGAAATTTTTAGCTTAGAATTAACTTTAGCATCAATGATTCCTTTGTTGCTAGCTTCTATTACTGCGGTACTAACTTCCTACTTCTTTTTTGGTGATGACGTACTACTTCATTTTGACTTACAAGATAAATTTAAGTTACACGATGTTTCTTTTTATGTATTATTGGGTGTGGCATCTGCCTTAACATCAATTTATTTTAGTAAAGTATATTTTGGCATTGGGAATTTCTTTAAAAAGTTTGACAATCCTTATAAACGACTGTTAATTGGAGGTCTGCTATTAGGCGTTATTGTTTATTTCGTTCCCCCTCTTTTTGGAGAAGGCTATGAAACAATTAATCATATCTTAAAAGGTAGTGTTCCAAATATTATAACAAATAATATTTTTCATGTAGCTACTGATAATATTTGGGTAATTATAGCTCTTTTAACTGGTTTAATATTATTTAAAATAGTAGCAACTTCTTTCACCTTTGGTGCTGGTGGTATTGGTGGTGTATTTGCTCCAACACTTTTTACTGGGAGCATTACCGGTTATGTATTTGCACTCATAATAAATTATAGCAACTTGTTTAGTCACCAACTATCATTAATTAATTTTGCTATGGTTGGTATGGCTGGTTTAATGGCTGGTATATTACAAGCTCCACTAACAGCTATATTTTTAATTGCTGAAATAACAGGAGGATATGAATTATTTATTCCTTTAATGATTGTTGCATCTATTTCGTTTATTATTACAAAACGATTTGTACCTCACAATATTTATGCTGCAGAATTAGCGAAAAGAGGAGAATTACTCACACATGATAAAGATAAAAATGTTTTAATGCTTCTAGATTTGGATAAGTTAATTGAAACAAACTTTGTGCTATTATATCCTGAAATGACTTTAGGAGATGTAGTTACCAATGCTGTAGCGAAATCTTCTCGAAATCATTTTCCAGTAATAAATGAAGAAAATGAGTTTTTAGGAATACTTACTATTAATGACATACGAAGTATTATGTTTGATAAAAATTTATATGATAAAGTTAAAGTAAGGTCGTTAATGCACGATGGTTCAGATATTATTTATTATGAAAAAGATTCTGCTGAAGAAATTTTAAACAAATTTAAACGAAGTGGCGCTTGGAATTTAGTGGTTTTAAAGGATGGTAAATATTTTGGCTTTATATCAAAATCAAGATTATTAACTGCATATCGAAGAAAATTAATTAACGTTACCGCTTAATTTTTATTTATAAAATCAGCTACTTTATCTGGAAAATCAGTAAAAACACCATCAATATTTGCTTGGTATAAAGCTACATTTAGTAATTCTTCAAAATTTTCAAAATTGCCCAATTCATCGGCTCTAAACGTATAGGAGTGTACTTTTAAATTAAGTTCATGAGCTTCTGTAACTAAATTAGAAAGTTGCCAAGTTCCGTCTTCATTTTTACCTTTTATAATTTGCTTGTACCAAGGTCCAATTCCATCAGCATATTTGGCAAATGCTTCCAATTTTGACTCTTCTTCTTCAAACTCTATTAACTGCACTAAAAAAAGCTCACTTTTAAGTTCGGTTCTTATTCGTTTTAATTCAACAGCATCAAAACATTGTAAAATACAATTGTCATTTTTTGTTTTATATCCATAATTAGAAAGAACTTCTAAAACAATTTTAGAAATATCTTTTCCTTCTTTTTGATGAAACAAAGGTTCTTTAATTTCAGGATAAATTCCAATATTTTTACCTGTACTTTTATTTAATCCTTGAATTAATTCTATTTCTTGCTGTAACGAATGTAGTTTGAAGGTTGATTTATTTAAAGGAAACCTTTTGGGGTAAACTGCTTCTTTTGTAGTTGGATTAAATCGTTCAGAGACATTTAATTGTGTTAGTTCTTCAAAAGTAAAATCTATCACATAATACCTTCCATCTGCTCTATTTCTATTGGGGAACTGAATTGCAACATCTGTGACTGTTTCTAAATGAATATCATGCACAATAATTGGAATATTGTCTTTACTTAAAACAATGTCTTGTTCAATAAAATCAATATTCATGGCGTAAGCCATTGCTTTTGATTCAAGTGAATGCTCGGGTAAATAACCTGATGCGCCTCTATGTGCTACTACAATTTTTTTTTCTTTTATAGGCATTGTCTTAGTTTCATTAGTATTACAACTTAGCACAATAAAAAAAAAGACGCAAACTAAAAATCTAAACATATTATTAATTTAAATTAGACTTAAAGATATTAGTTTTTGTAATTTTATCGCCTAAAATATTAATTATCTTTTTATGAAGTATATTATTAGTACTGTTTTAGTAATTGTTTTGGGTATGCTTACCTATGGGTATTACATTAAATCTAGCGGAGATACTAATGGTGAAATAATTATTGGTATTGCAGTATTAATAGTTGCATTTATATTAATGCCTTTATTTATTTTCCACCGTTATAAAAACAAAAATCTAACCGAATTTAGATTAGATAAATGGTTTGAAAAATTAACGGAAAATGAGAAGAAAAATAAACCCAATTAATTTAAATTTCTTTTTTCTATAAAAAACTTTTTTAAAAGCTTACTACATTCATCTTTTAAAACTCCACCAACAACAGCTGTTTTTGGGTGTAATGTGGTATTTAAATTTATAAAACCTCTTTTTTCTTCAGAAGCACCATACACAATTTTACCAATTTGAGTCCAGTAACTTGCACCAGCACACATTTGACAAGGTTCTAAAGTTACGTACAACGTACATTCTTTTAAATACTTACCTCCTAAAAAATCTGCGGCTGCAGTAAATGCTTGCATTTCGGCATGAGCAGTCACATCATTCAATGTTTCTATTAAATTATGAGCACGAGCTATGATTTGATTATTCATCACAATTACAGCACCTATTGGTACTTCATTTTTGTCAAATGCTTGTTCTGCTTCTTGCAGAGCGCGTTTCATAAAATAAGTGTCATCAAAAGGATTCATCATAAGTCAAAAGTAATTTTTTTTATTTCAACGAACAATTTAAATAGTGTAGTTTTGTATTGAATGAAAACTAATTTGCTAGCACATATTAACAACCCTACCGATTTGCGTAAGCTTTCTAAAAATCAACTCACTCAAGTTGCACAAGAATTACGTGATTTTATTATTGATATAGTTGCAACAAAAGAAGGTCATTTAGGTGCAAGTTTGGGAGTTGTTGAGTTAACTATTGCGCTTCACTATGTGTTTAATACACCAAACGATTTGTTAGTTTGGGATGTTGGACATCAAGCCTACGGACATAAAATTTTAACTGAAAGACGAGATAAATTTTATACAAATAGACAGTTAGATGGAATTGCAGGTTTTCCAAATAGAAAAGAAAGTACTTTTGATGCTTTTGGAACTGGGCATTCATCTACCTCTATTTCAGCAGCTTTAGGAATGGCAATTGCCTCAAAAATTAAAGGAGATTTTGACAAACAACATATTGCGGTAATTGGCGATGCTTCCATTGCAAGCGGAATGGCTTTTGAAGGTTTAAATCATGCAGGTGTTACAGATGCCAATTTGTTAATAATTTTAAATGATAATGCTATGGGAATTGACCCTAGCGTTGGAGCTTTAAAAAACTATTTTACCAATGTAAAAGCAGGAAAAAAAGTTCGGAAAAATAATATTATTGAAGCATTAAATTTTAACTATTCTGGTCCAATTGATGGTCATAATATTGATGAGGTTATCACTGAATTAGAACGGCTAAAATCGATTAAAGGTCCTAAATTTTTGCATATCATTACTACAAAAGGTAAAGGTCTAGAAAAGGCAGAGCAAGACCAAGTTACCTATCATGCACCTGGAAAATTTGATAAATTAACAGGAGAAAGAATTGCAAAAGACACACATATTCTACCTCCAAAATTTCAAGATGTTTTTGGAGAAACCATTGTAGAATTAGCCAAGATTAATAAAAAAATAGTTGGAATTACACCCGCAATGCCTACTGGAAGTTCATTAAAACTAATGTTAGATGAATTACCTGAAAGAGCTTTTGATGTTGGTATTGCTGAACAGCATGCGGTAACATTAGCAGCAGGAATGGCAACACAAGATTTAATCCCTTTTTGTACAATATATTCAACTTTTTTGCAACGAGCATATGACCAAATTATTCATGATGTTGCTTTACAAAACTTGCCAGTAATTTTTTGTATTGATAGAGCCGGAATTGTAGGTGAAGATGGTGCTACACACCATGGAGTTTTTGATATTGCATACTTACGTTGCATTCCTAATTTAGTGATTTTTGCTCCTTTAAATGAAGTTGAGTTACGTAATATAATGTTTACAGCACAACTAGGAATTAATTTTCCATTAGCCATTCGTTACCCAAGAGGAAATGGAACTCTAATTGATTGGAAAAAGCCTTTCTCTGCTATTGAGATTGGTAAAGGAACAAGTATTTCAGAAGGAAATGAAATTGCTATATTAAGTGTTGGAACTATTGGAAATAAAATTATTGAGCTACAAAAAGAGTTGCCTTTGAACAAATTTGCACATTATGATATGCGTTTTGTAAAACCTTTAGATGAGCAATTATTACATTTAATTTTTAATAAATTCAATACTATTATTACCATTGAAGATGGAGTTATGATGGGTGGTTTCGGATCAGCTATTTTAGAATTTGCATCCAATAATAATTACAAAAATAATATCATTAAAAATTTAGGAATCCCTGATGAATTTATTGAACATGGTACAACTGACGAATTGTTTACATCTATAGGTTTATCAAACACTATACTCAAAGATTATTTATTGAAATTATAAAACTCCCTTTTTTATTGAAACAATTTTAAAGTAATTATTTTATAATTACTTTTTTACTTCCTAGTAAATTATCAGCGGTTAATTTTATAATATACACTCCTGAAACTAATTGTTGAACGTTCATATGTTCAATAGTAGCATTGAATAAGTTGAAGTCCTTTCGAAAAACTTTTTGCCCTGTAAGTGTATACATTTCAACAGTCGTTTTCCCAATTCCCTTTGAAGAAGAAATAGAAAAATCACCATTTGAAATGGTTGGAAATACTGAAATACCTGTTTTTTCAAAAAAGTAATTATCAATGGCTAAAGACGAATCAATAGATAAGATAATTTCCTCATTTGGTAAAAATCCACCTGTTGCATTTGTTATATCAACTTTAAAAGAATCATTGTCAGAAATTCCACTAGAATTTGCATAAGATACTTTTGAAGTATTTATATCCTCTTGTGTAAAGGTTTCGCCAAGCGCTAAAGGAATACTATTTAATTGAACTTGACCAACTGTTGGTAATTCAGTTAACATAAAAACTTGCTCACTTGCTGTTGAACCAACACTAATTGCTTCCGTTTCTGCTTGTTTTAACGTGTAAGTACTATTTGTCCCAACCGTTAATGGACTATTTGTAAAAGATGAATTGGTAATTGTTTGTGAATTACATATTTCTAGAGACCAACTATTGATGGTTCCTGTATCTTGATTATAATAATCAGCAACTTTTAATACCCAATCACCCTGTGAATTTAATCCATTAAAACCTGATAAAAGGTTTGTTGGTATTACCACTTGCGAATTTGCACTATTTCCGCAATCAAAAGATCCAGAAGCGTCATCATCATACGTAATTACAATATTATTTTCACTACCACATTCTCTACTAAATAATACAATTTCAGTAGCGTCAGGGGCTATTATTGAAATAACTAAATCTTGAATATATGTATGAGTAATATCAATTGTTACATTTACATCGGTTATAGTTTCATCATCTGAAACTGTAATAATTGATGTTGAAGCTGTACCTGGGCTATTTGCTCCAATTCCATCAGAAATAGGTAAGTTAGGATTAGTGGTTATGGTATTACACAAAATTGAAGTTTGAAATTTTTGTGTTTCAGAGTATGTTCCATCTGCACAACTATTTTTAGCTCTAACTCTCCAATAATAAACCTTTTTAGAACTCAGAATAGCACTCGATGTAAAGGAATTAGTAACAACATTTGCTGTTTCAATAATAGTATTAAAACCAGCATCAGTTGCAATATCAATATCGTAGGATGTTGCATTTCCATCAGCATTCCAAGTGAAATTTGTTGCGTCAATAGGTACACCTATTGCCTCATTTATTGGTGAAGTTGTAGTTAAAATACCAAAATTAGCATCTACCACTTTTAA
>NZ_JABDRI010000007.1 GCF_013041805.1 Lutibacter sp. | reverse complement strand
TGTGCTGTTGAAGCACCTCCCATTGACATATTTACGGCCCCAACTCCTTGCATAATATGCCCGGCTTGGGCAAATGTTGCTGAGGTAAAAAGTACTACAGCTAATTTTAAAAATTTTCTCATAATTTTAATTTTAATTTAATGTCCTTTAGTTTTGTAACAAATGTTTCGTAAATATAAAGAAATAACAATTGTTACAAAACAAATTTAGAAAGTTTTGTAGAAGTGACAACTGATATATATCAGCTAAAATTGAAAAGTTTAAAAAATATATAATAAATTAGCCTTTTACAGGATAAAAATTATGGAATTATCAAAAATAATAGAATTACTTAGTTTTACAATACCTTCAATTATCACAGGGTCAATAGCTTACCTTTTTTTTCTAAGCCATACTCAAAGTGAAGAAAAAAAAATTAAACTGACATTATCGCGTGAAAATAAAAAAAACATATTGCCTATTAAACTTCAGGCTTATGAAAGAATGACCTTATATTTAGAACGTATCAATCCTTCTAAATTATTAATTAGAGTTACTTCAATTAATAACGATAAACAAGCTTATACGTTAAGCTTAATAAATACAATTGAACAAGAATTTGAACATAATTTAACGCAACAAATTTATATTTCTGAAAAATGCTGGAGTGTTATCATTGCTTCTAAAAATGCTACTATTCAACTAATTAAGAAAACTTCAGAAGAAAATTCAATTGTAAATGCACAAGAATTAAGGGAAAATATATTGCAAAACATCTTAAAAACTCCATCTCCAACAAATACAGCATTGGCATTTATTAAAGATGAAGTTAGAAGTTTTTTATAATTAATTTTTTAAGAGTGTCTTCCTTCTAAAACTTTTACAACATCATTTAAAGTGTATCCTTTAGCTTGTAATAAAATTAAGTAGTGAAATAATAAATCAGCTCCTTCATTTAAAAATAAATTATCATCGTTGTCCTTCGCTTCAATTACAATTTCGACAGCTTCTTCACCTACTTTTTGTGCTATTTTATTAATCCCTTTTTTAAACAATGATGCGACATAACTTTTTTCCGATTCACCCGCTTCTCTTCTACTTTCGATAACCTTTTCAAGTTTTGTTAAGAAACCAAAAGATTGATCATTGTCTTCTCCCCAACAAGTATCAGTACCTTTATGACAAGTTGGACCTGCAGGATTAACCGCTATTAAAAGTGTATCATCATCACAGTCGTTTTTAATTGAGACTGCATGTAAAAAATTACCACTTTCCTCACCTTTTGTCCATAATCTATTTTTTGTTCTGCTAAAAAAAGTTACTTTTTTAGTTTCATTGGTTTTTTGATAGGCCTCTGCGTTCATATATCCTAACATCAATACATTTTTAGTAGCACTATCTTGTATAATTGCGGGTACTAATCCGTTTTCGTTTTTATTAAAATCTATATTCATCGTTTATTTTTTGTTTACAAAACAAGTTTTTCATTTATTTTTTTATGATATTCATTTTTGGTACTATCGAAAAGATTCAAACCAAAATAAAAAGTATTCTTATAATCTTACGGCAATTCCATTTTTAGATAATTCATTTTTCAAAGTCTTAATCTCTATTTCTTTAAAGTGAAACACACTCGCTGCCAATGCCGCATCAGCTTTTCCTATGATAAAAGTATCTGAAAAGTGTTGGATGTTTCCTGCACCACCAGAAGCAATAATTGGAATATTAATCAAACTACTTAAATGTGCTAAAGCCTCATTTGCAAATCCATTTTTAGTTCCATCATGATTCATAGAAGTAAATAAAATTTCTCCTGCTCCTCGTTCTTCTACTTCTTTGGCCCAATCAAATAGTTTAATTTCAGTAGGAACTTTCCCACCAACTAAATGCACTATCCATTCACCTTTAATTTTTTTAGCGTCAATAGCCACTACAATACATTGACTTCCGAATTTTGCGGCTAACTCATTAATTAATTGAGGGTTTTTTACGGCAGAAGAATTGATAGAAACCTTATCAGCGCCAGAATTTAATAATATTTCAACATCTTCAATTGAAGAAATTCCTCCACCAACTGTAAAAGGTATATTCACTTTTTCAGCTACATGCATCACTAATTCTGCCAATGTTTTTCTTCGCTGCTCTGTTGCTGTAATATCTAAAAATACTAATTCATCAGCACCTTCGTTTGCGTAAATTTCTGCTAATTCAACAGGGTCTCCAGCATCCCGTAAATCAACAAAATTTACACCTTTAACAGTTCTTCCATCCTTGATATCTAAACAAGGTATTATTCTTTTTGTTAGCATTTAATTATTTAGTATATAATTTTCTAATTGCTTCATACTTATTTTATGCTCGTAAATAGCTTTGCCAATAATGGTGCCCTCGCAACCTATTTCAGCTAATTTTGGTAACTCATCAAACGTTGAAATTCCTCCAGAAGCTATTAATTTTATTTGAGGAGTTTGATCCAAAATTTTTTGATATAACTTAAATGAAGGGCCTTCTAACATTCCGTCTTTTGAAATATCGGTACAAATTACATAGCGAACACCATTTTCAACATACTTTTGAATGAATGGTACTAATTTTTCTTTAGATTCTTCTAACCAACCACCCACAGCTACTTTTTCATTATTTGCATCAGCTCCTAAAATAATCTTTTGAGCTCCATAAGTTTCTAACCAATTTTTAAAAGTTGATGGGTTTTTCACAGCAATACTTCCTCCAGTTATTTGATTAGCTCCACTTTCAAATGCAATTCTCAAATCTTCATCAGACTTTAATCCACCTCCAAAATCAATACTTAGATTTGTTTTGGCAGCTATGGTTTCTAACACTTTATGATTTACAATATGACTCGCTTTTGCCCCATCTAGATCAACTAAATGCAAATGTTTTATCCCATGATTTTCAAACATTTTAGCAACTTCTAAAGGGCGCTCATTATATATTTTTTCTGTACTGTAATCACCTTTTGAAAGACGCACACATTTACCGTTTATAATATCTATTGCTGGTATAATTCTCATTCTTATAATTCTAAAAAATTCTTCAATATATGGGCTCCTGCTTGACTACTTTTTTCTGGGTGAAACTGAGTGCCATAAAAATTATTTCTTTTTAATGCAGATACATATGTAATTCCGTAATTTGTTGTTGCAATAGCTTCATTATTCAAGGGTACATAAAAACTGTGTACCAAATACATATGCTCTTTTTCTTTTATTCCTTGGAATAATCTAGATTTTAAATTCTCAATTTGATTCCATCCAATTTGAGGTACCTTAAGATTATTGTTAAATTTAACAACATCACAATCAAAAATCCCTAAACCCTTTGTGTCTCCTTCTTCACAATAATTACACATTAGTTGCATTCCCAAACAAATTCCTAATACGGGCTGCTCTAGTGTTGGAATTAGTGTATCCAAACCAGTTGACTTTAATTTTTTCATAGCACTACTGGCCTCACCAACACCAGGAAAAATAACTTTATCAGCATTTTTTATTTCATCAACATTGTCTGATAAAATGGCGTCAAAACCTAAACGCTTTATAGCGAATTTTATCGATTGTATATTTCCTGCTCCGTAATTTATAATAACTACTTTCATTACAACATTCCTTTGGTTGACGGTAAAATCATTTTTTCTACGTCCCTTTTTACCGCAGCTTTTATTGCTTTTGCAAAGGCTTTAAAGATGCCTTCTATTTTATGATGTTCATTCGTACCTTCAGCTTTGATATTTAAATTACATTTTGCTCCATCAGTAAATGATTTAAATAAATGAAAAAACATTTCTGTTGGCATTTCACCAATTTTTTCGCGCTTAAAATCGGCCTCCCACACCAACCAGTTTCTTCCACCAAAATCTATGGCTACCTGCGCCAAACAATCGTCCATTGGTAAACAAAAACCATAACGTTCTATTCCTAATTTAGTGCCAAGTGCTTTTGCAAAAACTTCACCTAAGGCAATCATTGTATCCTCTATGGTATGGTGTTCATCAACTTCTAAATCTCCTTTAACTTGGATAGTTAAATCCATATTTCCATGACGTGAAATCTGATCCAGCATATGATCAAAAAATGCAATTCCCGTTGAAATATCACTATTTCCTGATCCGTCTAAATTTAGTTTTATAAAAATATCCGTTTCGTTTGTAGTTCTCGTTATTTCAGCCGTTCTATTTTCTAGCTTTAAAAACTCATAAATTTTCTCCCAATCACTAGTTTCTAATGAAATAACCGCGTCTAAATCTGTTCTTTTTACTGTAATTTCTCCAGTACCTAAATTTGTATTATCATTTATAAATATGCCCTTTGAACCTAGATTTTTAGCCAACTCAATATCTGTTAATCGATCACCAATAACAAACGAGTTTTCCAAATCGTACTCATCAGAAAAGTAACTTGTTAACAATCCAGTTCCAGGTTTACGTGTATTCGCATTTTCATGTGGAAAAGTTCTATCTAAAAATATAGCATCAAACACAACTCCTTCATTTTCAAATGATTTTAAAATAAAATTATGAACTGGCCAAAAAGTTTCTTCTGGAAAAGCATCTGTTCCCAAACCATCCTGATTCGTAATCATTACCAATTCATAATCCAGTTCTTTTGCTATTTTACCTAAAAAAGTAAAAGCTTTCGGATAAAAAATCATTTTTTCGAATGCATCAATTTGCTCATCAATGGTTTCTTTAATAAGTGTGCCATCTCGATCAATAAATAATACTTTTTTCTTCATTTATAGTTCTTTTAAAGCTTGTATTAATTTTTTATTTTCTGCCTTTGTTCCTATGGTTAATCTAAGCGTATTTTCGCATAAAGGCTGTGTTGTTCTGTTACGTATTACAACTCCCTTTTCTAACAATTGATTATACCTTTTTAATGCATCGTCTACTATAACCAACACAAAATTAGCATCACTCGGATAAATTTTATTGATAAATGAAATCGTTTTTAACTTATCAATCAATTTTTCGCGCTGTTCTAAAATTTTAGTTATTTCAAGTTCTACCTTATTTTTATTTAAAATTCTTTTTAAGCCTTTTTTTTGCGTTAAACCGTTGATATTATAAGGTGGTTTAATTTTATTTAAAATAGCTATAATTTCTGACGAAGCATAACAAATCCCTAAACGAATTCCTGCCATTCCATAAGCTTTAGATAAAGTTTGTGTAATAATTAAATTAGGAAATTCATTCAGTCGTGTAAGCCAACTTTTCGTTGAGGAGAAATCTATATAAGCCTCATCTATGACAACCAACCCTTTAAACGATTTTAACAATGTTTCAACAATTTCTGTAGAAAACGAATTTCCTGTTGGGTTATTTGGTGAACATAAAAACAGTAGTTTGGATTGTTCGTTTGCAACTTCTAAAATGGCTTTAGTTGAAGGCTCAAAATTATCTGTTAATAAAACTTCTCTTTCTTCAACGTTATTTATATTTGCCAACACTTTGTACATGCCATAAGTTGGTGGTAATGTAATAATATTATCCTCTTTTGGTTCACAAAAAGCTCTAAAAATTAAGTCCAACACTTCATCACTTCCATTTCCTAATAAAATTTGATTTACTGGAACTTCTTTTAGTTTTGAAAGCTCCGTTTTTAAATCTATTTGTTGCGGATCTGGATAACGATTCACGCCATTCTCAAATGGATTTTCGTTGGCATCTAAAAATACTAAATCAGATGTAAACTCTTTAAATTCATCTCTTGCTGATGAATACGGTTTTAAAGATTTAATATTTGCGCGAACTAAATTTTGAATATTCATACAATTCTTATTGCTATCAATAAATTTTACCTTATTTATTTTAAACTATTTAATCTTAAAGTCACTGCATTTTTATGTGCATCTAATCCTTCTGCATCTGCTAAAATTTCTATAGCTTTTCCTATATTTTCAATTCCTTTTTTTGAAATTTTTTGAAATGAAATCGCTTTCAAAAAAGAATCTAAATTAACACCTGAATATGCTTTGGTATATCCGTTTGTTGGCAAGGTATGATTTGTTCCCGAAGCATAATCTCCTGCACTTTCTGGTGTGTAATCACCAATAAATACTGAACCAGCATTTTCAACACCTTCAACATAAAAATCATTATCATTTGTACAAACAATAAAATGTTCAGGCCCATATTCGTTAATTAACTCTAATGCCGTTTCTTTACTTTCAACAAAAATAAGTTTTGAATTCTCAATGGCCTGTTTTGCAATTTTTTTTCGTGATAAAAACGCTATTTGACGCTCTATTTCAATCTCTACTTCTTTTAATTTATCTTTTGAAGTGGAAACTAAAATAACCTGACTATCTGTTCCGTGTTCTGCTTGGCTCAATAAATCTGATGCCACAAAACTGGCATTTGCAGTTTTATCAGCAACAACTAACAATTCACTTGGGCCCGCAGGCATATCAATTGCAACTCCATATTTTGTAGCCAATTGTTTGGCTATAGTTACATACTGATTTCCAGGTCCAAATATTTTATACACTTGTGGAATTGTTTCTGTTCCAAATGTCAATCCTGCTATGGCTTGAATTCCTCCAACTTTCATAATTTTTGTAACTCCACATAACTGAGCTGCATAAATTATGGCCGGATTAATTTCTCCTTTTTTGTTTGGTGGTGTTGCTAAAATAATTTCTCTACAACCTGCAATTTGAGCTGGAATTGCCAACATTAAAACCGATGAGAACAATGGTGCTGTTCCTCCTGGAATATATAGCCCTACTTTTTGAATAGGACGTTTCTCCTGCCAACATTCTACTCCTTTTGTTGTTTCAATTATTTCTTTAGACGTTTGTTGAGCTGAATGAAAAGATGAAATATTATCTTTTGAAAGTTGTATCGCTTCTTTCAACTCATTAGGAACTAACTTTTCAGCATTTTTTATTTCTTCTTCTGAAACAAAAAAATCATCTAAATCAACACCATCAAAAATTGACGTATATCGCTTAATTCCATCATTTCCATTTCTCTGAACATCCTCAAAAATAGAAGTCACCGTTGTTTCAATAGCTTCAATAGTCTGTGTTGGTCTTTTCAACAATTCAAGCCAATCACTTTTTGGAGGGTTTATACTTGTTTTCATAACTATAATACCATTTTTTCAATTGGAACTACTAACAGTCCTTCGGCTCCATTTGCTTTTAATTCATCTATCACTTCCCAAAAAGAATTCTTTTCCACTACCGTATGAATAGAGCTCCAACCTTCTTCCGCTAATGGCAATACCGTTGGACTTCTCATTCCTGGCAATAATTTAATTATACTTTTAACTTTATCGTTTGGAGCATTCATTAAAACATACTTAGATTTTCTCCCTTTTAATACTGCCTGAATTCTAAATTGTAATTTATCTAAGATTTTTTGATTTTCTGAAGAAATGCTAGGAGAAACTGCCAATACTGCTTCACTCACAAGCATTTTTTCTACTTCTTTTAAATTATTCTTAAACAAGGTACTACCGCTTGAAACTATATCACAAATAGCATCTGCTAATCCTATATTAGGCGCTATTTCTACAGAGCCATTAATAATATGAATATCTGGTGTTAAATTGAATTTTTTGAAATATTCCTTTACAGTATTTGGATATGATGTTGCTATTTTAGCACCATCTAAATCTTGAATACTTGTGTAATTTACCTCTTTTGGTACTGCTAAAGAAACTCTACATTTTGAAAAACCTAATTTTTCAACGATACCAATATCCGCTCCCTTTTCAATCAATACATTTTCTCCAATAATAGCAATATCTACTACTCCATCTCTAAGGTATTGTGGAATATCTCCGTTTCTCAAATACAAAACTTCTAAAGGGAAGTTACTTGCTGATGCTTTTAACTGATCCTTACCATTATCAATTGAAATTCCACAATCTTTTAACAGTTTTAGAGAATCGTCATTTAATCTTCCTGATTTTTGAACTGCAATCTTAATTTTACTCATTTTTTTTTCTAATATGTTCTTATAAACCAACAGGCTTGAATTAAAAAACCCATTTGATTTACTCAAACGGGTTTAATTATATATTTAATTATATTCAATACAAAATCATCTCGCCTGAGTCTCAGTTGATAAATGATGATGAAATTGAATTACTAACATTGTTTCTAAATTTTGAACGACAAATATATAAAAATGTTTAATAAATAAAGTGACATTAAAGATAATATTAACAAAAAATTTACATTTGGTAACCAAACTATAAAGTTTTAAAACTTGTAAATTGTTTAAAAGTCTTTTAATAACTGGTTGAATATTAAGATTAGCTACTGCTAACTTTCTAATTAATTGGTTAAATTTGCCTTTTAAACATCACACTAAACAAATCAACTTATGATTCAATTCTTTGGAAACACGAACAGTAAAATTTATGCTGTGCAAACGTCAAAAGAACTTTCAAAAAAAGACACACAAAAATTAAACTGGCTTTTTGGAAATAAAGAAAGATTAGCTGAGGCATCTATTGATGCTTTTTTTATTGGTCCTCGTGCTGCAATGATTACTCCTTGGAGTACAAATGCTGTTGAAATTACTCAAAATATGGGTATTGAAGGTATTTTTAGAATTGAAGAGTTTAATGCTTCCACAAAAGATGAAAATTTTGATCCAATGATTTTTCAGAAGTATTCAAATTTAAATCAAGATATTTTTACAATCAATATTCAGCCTGAACCAATACTTGAGATTGAAAATATTGATGCATATAATAAACAAGAAGGGCTATCACTAAATGAAGAGGAAGTTGAATATCTTAATAATTTGAGCAGTAAAATTGGAAGAAAACTTACCGATTCTGAAGTTTTTGGTTTTTCTCAGGTCAATTCAGAACATTGTCGTCACAAAATATTTAATGGAACTTTTGTGATTGATGGTGAAGAAATGCCTTCTTCACTTTTCAAATTAATTAGAAAAACTTCTGAAACTCATCCAAACGGTATTGTATCTGCCTATAAAGATAATGTAGCATTTGTTGAAGGTCCAACTGTTGAACAATTTGCGCCAAAATCTGCTGAAAAACCTGAATTTTACGAAACAAAAAATTATAATTCTGTCATTTCCTTAAAAGCTGAAACGCATAATTTTCCAACTACTGTTGAGCCTTTTAATGGAGCTGCAACAGGTTCAGGAGGTGAAATTAGAGACCGATTGGCTGGAGGAAAAGGTTCCTTACCGCTTGCGGGTACTGCGGTTTATATGACTTCTTATTCTCGTTTAAACGAAAATAGACCTTGGGAACAAGGCATGAAAGAACGCGATTGGTTATATCAAACACCTATGGATATTTTAATAAAAGCTTCCAACGGCGCCTCTGATTTTGGAAATAAATTTGGACAACCATTAATTACTGGATCATTATTAACATTTGAACACGAAGAACAAGCTCGTAAATTAGGATTTGATAAAGTTATTATGCAAGCTGGTGGAATTGGGTATGGAAAAGCAAACCAAGCTTTAAAAGACAAGCCAAAAGAACACGATAAAATAATATTACTTGGTGGAGAAAATTATAGAATTGGTATGGGTGGTGCGGCCGTTTCCTCTGCAGATACAGGAGAATTTGCAAGTGGTATTGAATTAAATGCTGTTCAACGTTCAAACCCAGAAATGCAAAAAAGGGCTGCAAATGCGATACGTGGAATGGTGGAAAATGATATAAATCCGATAGTTTCTATACATGACCATGGTGCTGGAGGCCATTTAAATTGTTTATCTGAACTCGTAGAAGAAACTGGAGGCATCATTAATTTAGATAAATTACCAATTGGTGATCCTACACTTTCAGCAAAAGAAATTATTGGAAACGAGTCTCAAGAACGCATGGGATTAGTGATTAGCGAAACCGATGCAAAAACATTAAAACGTGTCGCAGCAAGAGAACGTTCCCCTTATTATGAAGTTGGAGAAGTAACAAATAACAATCGTTTTACATTTAAATCTAAAAAAACTGGAGAAAAACCAATGGATTTAGAATTGTTCGATATGTTTGGAAGCTCTCCAAAAACAATTATGAACGATGTTACTATTGACCGAAATTATCGTGAAATCTCATATCAACAAGAACATATATATGAGTATACCAAACAAGTATTGAAGCTAGAAGCTGTAGCTTGTAAAGACTGGTTAACGAATAAAGTAGATCGTTGTGTAGGTGGAAAAGTCGCTAAGCAACAATGTGCAGGTACTTTGCAGTTACCCTTAAATAATGTTGGTGTTATGGCATTAGACTATAATGGTAAAGAAGGTGTTGCTACTTCCATTGGACATGCGCCTGTTAGTGCTATTATTGATCCTGAAGCAGGAAGTAAAAATGCCATTGCCGAAGCACTTACAAACCTAATTTGGGCTCCTTTACAAGATGAGTTAGCATCTGTTTCATTATCTGCAAATTGGATGTGGCCTTGTAAAAATGAAGGTGAAGATGCAAGATTATATAAAGCAGTTCAAGCAGTTTCAGATTTTTCTATAGATTTAGGTATTAATGTTCCAACAGGTAAAGATTCTCTTTCCATGAAACAAAAATACCCAAATGAAGAAGTTATTGCACCAGGAACAGTAGTTATCTCGGCTGCTGGACATTGCTGTGATATTAGAAAAGTAGTTGAACCTGTTATTAAAAATGTTGCTGCTAATAAATTGTATTACATCAATTTATCAAACGATACTTTTAAGCTTGGAGGTTCATCATTTGCCCAAACTCAAAATAGTATTGGTACTGAAACTCCAACTATAAAAAGTGCTGCAAAGTTTAAGAATGCTTTTAATACAGTTCAACAATTAATTAAAGATGAAAAGATTTTAGCAGGACATGATATATCTGCGGGTGGTATGTTAACGACGTTGTTAGAATTGTGCTTTTCAGAAAAAAACATAGGATTACGCATTGATATTTCTAGCTTAGGTGAAAAAGATACTGTAAAAGTGCTATTTGCTGAAAATAGCGGTATACTAATTCAAAGTGCAGATATTGAAGTTCAATCAATTTTAAAAGAAAAGAATGTTGAGTTCTATGAAATTGGTACAGCAGTTCATGGAAATACGCTAGAAATTATAAATAATGAAAAGCAGTTCAATTTTAATATTGATGAATTAAGAGATGTTTGGTTTGAAACTTCTTATTTATTAGATCAAAAACAATGTGATAATAACAAAGCGATCGATCGCTTTAAGAATTATAAAAACCAACCTCTATCTTATTCATTTCCAACTCATTTCACAGGCCAAAAACCTTTGATAGATACTAAAAAACCAAGACCAAAAGCAGCTGTTATTCGTGAAAAAGGAAGTAATAGTGAACGTGAAATGGCAAACGCTATGTATTTAGCTGGTTTTGATGTAAAAGACGTACACATGACCGATTTAATTAGTGGTCGTGAAACTCTAGAAGATATTCAGTTTATTGGTGCTGTTGGTGGTTTTTCAAACTCAGATGTATTAGGATCGGCAAAAGGTTGGGCGGGTGCATTTTTATACAATGAAAAGGCTAAAACTGCTTTAGATAATTTCTTTCAAAGAGAAGATACTTTATCTGTTGGTATTTGTAATGGATGTCAATTATTTATGGAATTAGAAGTCATTAATCCAGAACATACAATTCATGGAAAAATGTTGCATAATGATTCTATGAAACACGAAAGTAATTTTACTTCTGTAACAGTTCAAAAAAATAATTCTGTGATGCTTTCTTCTTTAGCTGGAAGTACTTTAGGCGTTTGGATTTCTCATGGTGAAGGAAAATTTAACCTACCTATGCAAGAAGCAGACTATCATATTGTTGCTAAATATGGTTATGAAAACTATCCAGCAAACCCTAATGGTTCTGATTATAATGTTGCGATGATGAGTTCAAAAGATGGAAGACATTTGGTAATGATGCCACATATAGAACGCTCTATTTTTCAATGGAATTGGGCACATTATCCTGATGGAAGAAAAGATGACGTCTCTCCATGGTTAGAAGCTTTTGTAAATGCTAAAAAATGGTTAGATAAATAACTTTGAAAAACGTTATTATTATCAAAAGGATTTTACTGTTGTAAAATCCTTTTTTTATTTTTATTTTGCAAACTACCAAAATATAAATATGACTCAAAATATTACTCGTTTATTTGATTTTGCTTATCATCAATTAGCCAATAATCCACAAGATAAATGCTTCAATACAAAAATTAGTAATAAATATATAACAACTTCAACAGCTTCGTATATCGAACAAGCAAATGCTGTAAGTAGAGCTTTATTAAGATTAGGAATAAAACCCAATGACAAAATTGCAGTAGTAACCTCCACAAATAGAGTTGAATGGCATATTTTAGATATTGCAGTTCTACAAATTGGAGCTATTAATGTTCCCTTATATCCAACAATTTCCTCAAAAGATTATGAATATATTCTAAACCACTCTGATGCTGTTTTGTGTTTTGTTTCCGATGAAGAATTAGCTAAAAAAGTTTCAAAAATAAAAGAGAACACACAACTAAAAGATATCTATTCTTTTGATACAGTTAAAAATATGTCAACTTGGAAGTCTTTATTAGATTTAGGCAAAAACAACTCAAATCAAGAAGAAGTAGAAAAGCTAAAAAATAATATTTCGCCAACACAATTGGCTACCATTATTTATACTTCAGGTACAACAGGTACGCCAAAAGGTGTGATGCTTTCTCATAAAAATATTGTTGAAAACACTATAATTAGTGCTCGAGCACTTGATTTTAAGCCAGGAAACTATAAAGTGCTTAGCTACTTACCTATTTGTCATATTTTTGAACGATTTGCTTTGTATTATTATCAATACATGGGTTTTGAAATCTATTTTGCAGAATCCATTGAGAAATTAGGAGATAATTTAAAAGAAGTTCAACCTCATTTTATACCTGTTGTTCCTCGTTTACTTGAAAAAATTTATGATAAAATAGTGGATAAAGGAAGTAATTTAAAAGGCATAAAACGATTGCTTTTCTTTTGGTCGTTAAACTTAGGTAAACGATATAAACCCTATAACGAAAATAATTGGTGGTATCATTTTCAGTTGAAAATTGCTCAACAATTAGTATTTAGTAAATGGCGTGAAGCTTTTGGTGGTAATATCAAATTTTTGGTTTCAGGAAGTGCACCATTACAACCACTATTAATTAAGGTATTTACTGCTGCTGGAATTCCAATCTTTGAAGGGTATGGAATGACAGAAACTTCTCCAGGAATATCCATCAACGATTTTAGAAACCAAGGCTTTAAAATAGGCACCGTTGGAAAGATTCTTGATGATATGGAAGTGAAGATTGCAGAAGATGGTGAAATATTAGTAAAGGGTTCTAATGTCATGATGGGCTATTATAAAAATGAAGCCTTGACAAAAGAGACTATTAAAAATGGCTATTTGCATACAGGAGATATTGGTGAATTAGACAGTCAAGGTTTTTTAAAAATTACGGATCGTAAGAAAGAGATGTTTAAAACATCTGGTGGTAAATATATTGCCCCTGCGGTTCTAGAAAGTAAATTAAAAGAATCTCGATTTATAGAACAAGCTATGGTAATTGGTGAAAGCGAAAAAATGCCAGCAGCAATTATTCAACCGCATTTTGAATTTTTAATTGAGTGGATAAAACGAAAAGAATTAAAAATTGATATTTCATCGTTCCAAGAAATTATTTCGAACAAAAAAGTGATAAAAAGAATTAGTAAAGAAATCGTTTTCGCTAATGATTCATTTGGAAATTGGGAGAAAATTAAAGATTTTGAATTGACCCCTGAAATTTGGAGCGTAGAAAATGGCTTACTAACACCTACAATGAAATTAAAAAGAAAGGCTATATCTCAGAAATACAAAGAGTTACACGAAAATATTTACAAAAAATAATTGTAAAAGTATTAGCACTTCTTAGCTTGTGCAATTGTATTAATTTTTATATTTTGCAAGGATACATTCAAACAATTAGAAATGGCGAAAGAAATTACTAGATTATTCGACTTTGCACACTATCAATTAGAAAAATATAATTTAAAAACAGCTTTTAATACAAAATATAATGGAAAATGGGTTGCTACTTCAACTCAAGAATATATTTCAAAAGCAAATGCTATAAGTCGAGGATTATTAAAACTAGGAGTAAAACCTGGAGATAAAATAGCTGTTATTTCTTCAAATAACAGAACCGAATGGAATATTTTAGATATTGGCGTATTACAAATTGGAGCCATTAATATTCCTATTTATCCAACAATTTCAAAAGAAGATTACGAATACATTTTTAATCATGCTGAAGTAACTCATTGCTTCTTGTCAGACAACGAATTATATGATAAAGCCATTGCTGTAAAAGATAAAGTTCCAACACTAACAGAAATTTATTCTTTTGAAGAAATTAAAGGTTGTAAAAATTGGAACGAAGTTTTAGAGCTTGGTAAAGACGAAACCAATCAACATGAAGTTGAAAAATTAATGTCAAATGTAAAAGCTGGTGATTTAGCGACAATTATTTACACTTCTGGAACAACCGGACGACCTAAAGGAGTCATGCTTTCACACAATAACATAGTAACGAATGTTTTAGATAGTTACCCTAGATTACCACTTACAAATGGCTCAATGCGAATATTAAGTTTTCTACCGGTATGTCATATTTTCGAAAGAATGCTTCATTACTTATATCAATATGCGGGCGTTTCTATCTATTTTGCTGAAGGGATAGATAAAATAGGAGAAAATGTAAAAGAGGTAAAACCTTCATTAATGTCTGTTGTGCCTCGCTTGCTAGAAAAAATTTATGATGGAATTATCACCAAAGGATCAGAATTAAAAGGAATCAAAAAAATATTGTTCTTTTGGGCTGTAGATTTAGGTTTAAAATATGAACCATATCAAAAGAATGGTTGGTTTTATGAAAAAAAATTAGCACTTGCCAATAAGTTAATTTTTAGCAAATGGAGAGAAGCGCTAGGAGGAAATTTAACAACAATGGTTTCAGGTAGTGCAGCTTTACAACCAAGACTAGCGCGCGTTTTTACTGCAGCCAACATGCAAATTATGGAAGGATATGGGCTCACAGAAACATCACCGGTTGTTTCTGTGAATAAATATGATGGTCATTTAATGCAAATTGGAACAGTTGGTAAGCCAATTGATAATGTTGAAGTTAAAATAGCTGAAGATGGGGAAATTTTAATTAAAGGACCTAATGTAATGATGGGTTATTATAAAGACGAGGAGAAAACATCAAGTGTTATGACTGGAGAATATTTCCATACGGGAGATAAAGGAGAAGTTACTAGTGATGGTTTTTTAAAAATAACCGGGAGAAAAAAAGAAATTTTTAAAACATCTGGTGGTAAATATGTGGTTCCTGCGTTACTTGAAAATCAAATGAAACAATCTCGTTTTATTGAACAAATTTTAGTGGTTGGAGAAGGACAAAAAATGCCTTCTGCTATTATTCAGCCTCATTTTGAATTTTTGAGAGAATGGTCACGTATTCATCATGAACCTATACTTGGAAACAATCAAGATTTAATTGAAAATCCACATATTATAGAACGTATTCAGCAAGAAATTGATCACGGAAATAAAAGTTTCGGAAAATGGGAAACTATCAAGAGGTTTGAATTAACACCTGACATTTGGGGAATTGACAATGGATTATTAACACCTACAATGAAACCAAAACGAACCGAAATATTAAAAAAGTATCAACATTTATACAATAAAATTTATGAAATTAGCTAGTTATTCATAGCTAGTTTTAATACTTTCGCAATAAAGAAAATAAGACACAAATGGAACATTTTATAGTATCAGCCCGTAAATATCGCCCTCAAAATTTTGAGGAAGTTGTTGGGCAACAAGCAATTACTAATACGCTTGAAAATGCTATAAAAAACAATCATTTAGCACAAGCGCTACTATTTACTGGTCCTAGAGGAGTTGGTAAAACTACTTGTGCACGTATTTTAGCGAAACAAATAAATCAAAATAGTTCAAAGAATAAAATTGAAGATGATTTTGCTTTCAATATTTTTGAATTAGATGCCGCTTCAAATAATTCAGTTGATGATATTAGAAGTTTAACCGACCAAGTTAGAATTCCTCCTCAAACCGGGAAATACAAAGTATATATTATTGATGAGGTTCATATGCTTTCAGCATCTGCATTCAATGCTTTTTTAAAAACATTAGAAGAGCCGCCAGCACACGCCATCTTTATTTTAGCAACTACTGAAAAACATAAAATAATCCCAACTATCCTCTCTCGTTGTCAAATATTTGATTTCAAACGAATAGGGGTTTTAGATGCTAAAAATTATCTTAAAAAAATAGCTTCCGAAGAAGGTATTATTGCTGAAGATGATGCCTTACACATTATTGCTCAAAAAGCAGATGGAGCAATGAGAGATGCACTTTCCATATTTGATAGGGTTGTGAGTTTTTCTGGAAATGAATTAACGAGGAAAGCCGTTACAGAAAATTTAAACGTGCTTGATTATGATGAGTTTTTTAAAACTACTACCTTAATTCTTGATAATAAAATTCCTGAAGTACTCGTTCATTTTAACAGTATTTTGTCAAAAGGCTTTGAAGGTCATCATTTTATTAGTGGATTAGCTTCTCATTTTAGAGATTTGTTAGTTGCAAAAGATAAAATTACAATTGATTTATTAGAGGTTGGAGACAACGCTAAAAAAAACTATTTAAATCAGTCGCAAAAATGTGACGTTCGCTTCTTATTACAAGCTATTGAAATAGCTAACGATTGTGATTTAAAATATAAAACTAGTAAAAATCAACGATTACTAGTAGAATTGGCTCTTATGCAATTGACCTCTCTCACTTTTGATGGAGAAAAAAAAAACAGTAAACCCTACATAATAGCATCGCTTCATTTTAATAACGGAACAATTTCAAAACCAATATTTGTTCCTAATTACGTACCTAAAAAGGATACTACAAAAGCAACTCCTCAAGCTAATATACCTAAAAAAGAGGTGATTAAACCAGTTTTAAAGGAACAAATAAGAAGACCTTCTTCCCTATCTTTAAAAAGTATCAATCGCAAAAAAGAACTAGAGGTAATCGAAGTTAGTTATGAAGAAATTGAAGGTTTACCATCTGATGAATTTTCGAAAAACAAGGTCAAACATCTTTGGAAAAAATACATAGAGAACCTAGAATCTAAAGGTAAAAAAAGTGTGGCTTCCATTATGAATGCTAGTAAACCTAATGTAAAAAATAATGAAATTCATTTTGAACTTCCAAATGCAATAATGAAAGATCAATTGGAGCGAGTAAAAGCTCCTTTGTTAAAATATTTACGTGAAAATTTGAATAATTATAAAGTGGATATCGCGATTGATGTAAATGAAGAAGTAACCAAAAAATATGCATATACACCACAAGAAAAATATCAAAAGCTGAAAGAAAAAAATAAAGCCTTAGAATTGCTTAAAAAAACTTTTGATTTAGATCTATAATTGTCAAAAAATTAAATACCAATTGCTATATTAGCATTAAAACTTACCAAATTTGGATATTAAATTATTAATTACATTTTTAATAGGGTTTTTAATTGTTGCTATTGCAGCGAATGAAATTGCTAAAGTATTTCAGAAGATAAAATTCCCTCTTATTACAGGTTTAATTATTACTGGAATCATTGCAGGTTCTTCTGTGTTAAACTTTATAAGTCCAAACGCATTGGATCGTTTAAACTTTTTAAATGAAATAGCGCTGTCTATAATTGCATT